>NZ_JADCNN020000050.1:0-660 GCF_014947195.2 Paenibacillus rhizolycopersici
TCCATCCTGGAAGGAAGCATGTATGCATTGCATATTTGCTTCTCTTCTGGGGAAACCAACTCATATGGAGAGGTGTCCGAGTTGGCCGAAGGAGCACGATTGGAAATCGTGTAGGCGTCACAAGCGTCTCGAGGGTTCGAATCCCTCTCTCTCCGCCAGCAAGGACTTTGTTTGTGGCCCGTTGGTCAAGGGGTTAAGACACCTCCCTTTCACGGAGGTAACAGGGGTTCGAATCCCCTACGGGTCATTCTTTATCTTCCCAGATATGGAGGCTTAGCTCAGCTGGGAGAGCATCTGCCTTACAAGCAGAGGGTCGGGGGTTCGATCCCCTCAGCCTCCACCATATCGATTCTCTTTTACTGACGCGGGGTGGAGCAGCCCGGTAGCTCGTCGGGCTCATAACCCGAAGGCCGCAGGTTCAAATCCTGCCCCCGCAATTATCCTCGAATGAGGATGGCATGATCCAAGTGTGGAGCCGTGGTGTAGAGGCCTAACATGCCTGCCTGTCACGCAGGAGACCGCGGGTTCGAATCCCGTCGGCTCCGCCATTATTTTATGCCTTCTTTGTACGAGCCATTAGCTCAGTTGGTAGAGCACCTGACTTTTAATCAGGGTGTCGAAGGTTCGAGTCCTTCATGGCTCACCAGTTTCATATTCTTT
>NZ_JADCNN020000051.1:0-629 GCF_014947195.2 Paenibacillus rhizolycopersici
CGTTCAGCGGTTGTTTAGGCGCCGGGGTTTGCGTACCGGCATCGTCTTTCTTATGAAACAGTTTGCGGAGGTAAGGAAGTACGTAGGTGTCGAGGCCGATTTTGCCGGCGTTGGCGGCGGCGACGAGGACCAGCACTTCAAGAATCAACATTTGTGCGTTGGTGCTTACCGTACCCGAGAAGAGGAACGCGGCGTTCATCACGAAGCCCATCAACGCGGCGAAGGTGGTGAAGGTACCGAGAATGAGCCCGATGCCGACCAGGAATTCGCCGTAAGGCACCATCACGTTGAAGAGGTCGACGTTCGGCAGGGCGAAGTGTTGCAGGAAGGTCGCCCACCAACCTTGCACGGCGGGATGGTCACCGGTGCTGTTCGCAATCGCTCCGGTTAGGAAGCCTGCGGCGTCGAAGCCGCCGGTCAGTTTATGATAGCCGGCTTCGATCCATTGATAGCCGAGGTAAACGCGGATGACGGTCAAGAGCCACATTGCCACTTTGTTTGTTCTAAGGAAATTGTTAAACATGATTCCCACTCCTTTGGTTTGTCGTTCGATTTTGTTTTTCGGATGATCATCTTTGATGTCTTTATTATATGTGATTTTTTTCACTATATATGTGATTTAAATCACA
>NZ_JADCNN020000052.1:0-541 GCF_014947195.2 Paenibacillus rhizolycopersici
TAAAGATGGTGCGCGTGGAGGGACTTGAACCCCCACGTCAAAGACGCTAGATCCTAAGTCTAGTGCGTCTGCCAATTCCGCCACACGCGCACATAATTGAAACTGGTGAGCCATGAAGGACTCGAACCTTCGACACCCTGATTAAAAGTCAGGTGCTCTACCAACTGAGCTAATGGCTCTTACTAAGAAAAGTGGCTGGGGATATAGGATTCGAACCTATGCATGACGGAGTCAAAGTCCGTTGCCTTACCGCTTGGCTAATCCCCAATGGTATGGTGGAGGCTGAGGGGATCGAACCCCCGACCCTCTGCTTGTAAGGCAGATGCTCTCCCAGCTGAGCTAAGCCTCCATATCTGGGATCTACATATTACGGAAATGGTGACCCGTAGGGGATTCGAACCCCTGTTACCTCCGTGAAAGGGAGGTGTCTTAACCCCTTGACCAACGGGCCCTATGTAGAGAAGCTCTCAACCGGGATCGAACCGGTGACCTCATCCTTACCATGGATGCACTCTACCTACTGAGCTATGAGAGCATATGG
>NZ_JADCNN020000053.1:0-498 GCF_014947195.2 Paenibacillus rhizolycopersici
GCAAAGTTACTCACTCGTTGGTCAGTTTTGAGAGTTCAAACTCTCATGCGTTTGGTGATGATGGCGGAGGGGTTCCACGCGTACCCATCCCGAACACGACCGTTAAGCCCTCCAGCGCCGATGGTACTTGGACCGAAGGGTCCTGGGAGAGTAGGACGTCGCCAAGCGCAGCCCATTTTTGGGTTCACAAATAAATATCCGTTATGGGCCCTTAGCTCAGCTGGTTAGAGCGCACCCCTGATAAGGGTGAGGTCGGTGGTTCGAGTCCACTAGGGCCCACCATATATCCCATAACGATTGGCATCACGCCTCTTAATGGGGATTATTTTGGGGCCATAGCTCAGCTGGGAGAGCGCCTGCCTTGCAAGCAGGAGGTCAGGAGTTCGATCCTCCTTGGCTCCACCATATGATTTACCTTGATCCTTGAAAACTGGATAAACGAAACGAAATTTGCGTTTTAGAAACATTCCTTTTAGCTGAACTTGTGTCAAAACAAGT
>NZ_JADCNN020000054.1:0-415 GCF_014947195.2 Paenibacillus rhizolycopersici
GGGCTCTGACTTCTTGTAAGCACACGGTTTCAGGTTCTATTTCACTCCCCTTCCGGGGTGCTTTTCACCTTTCCCTCACGGTACTGCTTCACTATCGGTCACTAGGGAGTATTTAGCCTTACCAGATGGTCCTGGCAGATTCATACGGGGTTTCACGTGCCCCGCACTACTCGGGATCCGTCTCGGAGGGTCCACACTTTCGATTACAGGGCTTTTACCTTCTTTGGCGGGCCTTTCCAGACCTCTTCGTCTAATATGAACCTTTGTAACTCCATGTGAGACGTCCCACAACCCCAAGGAGCAAGCTCCTTGGTTTAGGCTGTTCCGCGTTCGCTCGCCGCTACTGACGGAATCACTTTTGTTTTCTCTTCCTCAGGGTACTTAGATGTTTCAGTTCCCCTGGTCTGCCTCTTCG
>NZ_JADCNN020000055.1:0-339 GCF_014947195.2 Paenibacillus rhizolycopersici
TCGAGCATTTTAGACCTGTACAACGGCGAAGTTGTCGCCTACAGTATTGGAGATAAGCAGGATGTCCAGTTTGTCTTAGACACGCTAAATCAACTGCCTGACGTGAACGGATCGATGCTACATAGCGACCAGGGCTCCGTTTACACATCAAACGATTATCAAAGAGCAATCAAGGAAAAGGGCATTACCATGAGCATGTCCCGTAAGGGAACACCCGCTGATAATGCCCTCATCGAATCGTTTCATTCCACGCTAAAGTCTGAAACGTTCTACCTAGAAAACCTCACTTGTACAACGACTGCAATCGTTGTACAAACGGTACAAGAGTACATCCATTAC
>NZ_JADCNN020000056.1:0-330 GCF_014947195.2 Paenibacillus rhizolycopersici
CTTCAAGCGTTTATGTAAATACAAGGGAGTGGAGATCATTGAAGGTCACATGATGCCAGATCATGTACATATGCTGGTGGCAATACCTCCAAAAATCTCAGTATCATCATTCATGGGATATCTAAAGGGAAAGAGTTCCCTCATGATATTTGAGAAGCATGCCAGCCTGAAGTATAAATATGGCAATCGAAAATTTTGGGCAGAGGGGTACTACGTAAGCACGGTGGGCTTGAATGAAGCCACCGTCGCTAAATATATACGTGAGCAGGAAGCACATGACCAAGCCATTGATAAACTGAGTGTGAAAGAGTATGAAGATCCATTCAGCAG
>NZ_JADCNN020000057.1:0-330 GCF_014947195.2 Paenibacillus rhizolycopersici
CTGCTGAATGGATCTTCGTACTCTTTTACACTCAGCTTATCTACTGCTTGATCATGTGCTTCTTGTTCACGTATATATTTTGCGACGGTAGCTTCATTTAGGCCTACTGTGCTGACGTAGTATCCTTCTGCCCAAAATTTGCGGTTTCCATATTTATACTTCAGGTTGGCGTGCTTCTCGAATATCATCAGTGAACTTTTACCCTTTAGATAGCCCATAAATGATGATACTGAGATTTTCGGGGGAATCGCCACCAACATATGTACATGATCTGGCATCATGTGACCTTCTATGATCTCCACTCCCTTGTATTTACATAAACGCTTGAAT
>NZ_JADCNN020000058.1:0-270 GCF_014947195.2 Paenibacillus rhizolycopersici
CGAAACGAAGAATTTGCGTTTTAGAAACATTCCTTTAATGATGAATTTAAATTTGCTGCAAAGCCAAATTGAAAATCATCATAGCTGAACTTGTGTCAAAACAAGTTTAATAAAGGTAGTGACTACTGATGCGAAGGTTTTGTGATGGTCGATCCTTTGGAAGTGCGTGACCGGGTGGCGAAAGCCGGAAGGGAAACGACGGACAACGAGTGGACAGCACAATACCGAGCAACTTGGTTAAGCTACTAAGAGCACACGGAGGATGCCTAG
>NZ_JADCNN020000059.1:0-244 GCF_014947195.2 Paenibacillus rhizolycopersici
ACTTGTTTTGACACAAGTTCAGCTAAAAGAATGTTTCTAAAACGCAAATTTCGTTTCGTTTATCCAGTTTTCAAGGATCAAGTTTTGATGAAATTAATGGTGGAGCCAAGGAGGATCGAACTCCTGACCTCCTGCTTGCAAGGCAGGCGCTCTCCCAGCTGAGCTATGGCCCCGCAAATTCCATCAAAACCGAACAAATGGAAACACGTCATGTTTTGTACCGTTCCGTTACAGGAACGAGGTA
>NZ_JADCNN020000006.1:0-238625 GCF_014947195.2 Paenibacillus rhizolycopersici
CGCATAGCGGGTGGTTTTTTGTTTCGCACGCTTCGCGAGCTCAACTGGCTAAAGCCATAACAAAAAAGAGACGCCGGGCGCGTCTCTTCCTTACCTACTTGCGGCGGTTCTTCGCGAACCGGGTATACACGATCAAGGCGGCAAGCATCATCGCCACAAACCCGATGTTCCCCGCGGCTTCAGGCGTCATTCCAAACAAGATGCAAAGGTTGGTGACCAAGCCATTTGTCAGCAGCGCGATTAAAATCAAAAATATCGGACGCCACAAGTTGTATCCTCTCATATAGCGACACTCCCGCCTCTTATTTATCGAATCTATGATTTCATGTTAGAAGCATTTTAACATAAGTAGAGAGCGTTTGCATTTTTGCAGGGAGGTTCCGGGGTCAACCGAGTCGAAAATATAAAGGAATCTACCGGTTACCCCACAAAAACGCAACCGCGAACAGGTCAAAACCTCCCTTCCGGGATTAAGATGAGGTTGTTATGAGAACCAATACCAAGATCGACTGGCACCGAAAAGTTGAAGATGCGATTATACGCATCCTGGGTGCGCTAGATGAACCGCTGAATTTCCGGCAAATCTCCAGCGAGCTCCATTCGTCCCCGTATCATTTCCACCGGAAGTTTCGAGAGCTGACCGGGGAGAACGTGCACGAATGCCTCAAACGGCTGCGTATGGAAAAGGCGATGCACCTCCTGCGGAACACTGACAGGGGAGTGCTGGAGATCGCGCTGGATTCCGGATACGAAACGCCGGAGGCGTTCACCAAGGCGTTCAAGCGCATCTACGGGCTGACCCCGACCGATGCCCGGAAGCTGCCGGGGTGGGAAGGCGCTGTGTTTTCCTCCGTTGGTCTGCACTACAACGAAAGCCAGCCATCCCATTGGTTCTACCTCAATCCCGAAGGAGTGAATCGAATGGATACGAAAATCGTCGCTTTTGACGCCAAACGAATTGTGGGTGTGGAGAACGTAGGAGATTACTGGGGATTGCCCAAAGCCTGGGAGAAGCTCCACACCATCCTGAAAGAGCATCAACAGTACCCGCAAGCCCAAGAATGGATGTCGGTATTTCCTGACCATGCGGACCATATCCCGATGCCGGAGAAACGGTCTTATGCCGCCATCGCCGTTGACGCGGACTTTCAGAATGAAGCCGGCTATGGGTTGATAGAATACGTGATACCTGCAGGCTTGTACGCCGTGACGGTCCATTTCGGCTCGTCCGAGGAAATCGGCCCGACCTGGGATCGCTGGATCCAGGAATGGCTCCCGGACAGCGGCTGGAGGGCCGATCCGACGCGGCCGAACTACGAGTGGTATCAGAACCAGTGCGTCCCGCCGGAACTGCAATTAACATTCTTGTGCACGCCGGTGGTGAAGATCGAAGGATAAGGCTGGAATCCCCCTTGGCTCTCTTTATGGGCAGAGGGGGATTTTTTCGCTTTATTTCCGAGCTTGGTGATTTTCCCTCCGGTAAATTTTGTCATAGACATTCCCGGCGTTCTGTTTTGTATAATCAAAAAGATTGCCATTTACACGGAAGGAGCAACGACATGTGGTTTTTATTCGCACTACTTACGTCTTTGGCGTGGGGGGGCGCAGATCTTTTCTATAAAAAAGGCAGCGACAGCCACGATCGATACAGTCATCTGAAAATCGTGGTGATGGTTGGGCTTGTGATGGGGATTCACGCTACGGCTTACCTGCTAATTAAGGGGCTTTCCTTTGATCCGATGGATATGATCCGATACTTGCCGGTCTCTGCGCTTTATATCCTATCGATGGCGATTGGTTATTTCGGGCTCCGGTATATCGAGCTTTCCATCGCTTCGCCGGTACAGAACTCGTCCGGGGCCGTGACGGCGATCCTGCTGTATCTGTTCTTTCCCCATGACCTCGGCTGGGTCGAAATTGCGGGGGTAACGATCATCACCCTCGGCGTAGTGGGGCTGGCGGTTCTGGAGAAGCAGGGCGAACGGGTCGCTCTCAAATCGGGAACAGAGCGTATCGATGCGAAATATCAAATCGGCGTAATGGCGATTACCTTTCCGCTGCTCTACTGTCTACTTGACGGATTAGGTACGTTTGCCGACGGGATTTATTTGGACGAGCTGAAGCTGATCGGGGAGGACGCCGCGCTGCTGGCTTACGAGTTCACCTTCTTCCTATGCGCTGCGGTCGTCTTTATCTATTTGGTCGCGGTCAAAAAACAACGGTTCAACTTCTGGGGAGAGCGCGTCAAAGGCGTTGCCGCGATCTTCGAGACGGCGGGCCAGTTCTTCTACGTATTCGCCATGGCTAGCAATGCCATCGTGGCCGCGCCGCTGATCGCTTCGTACAGCGTATTCTCGGTAATTTTGTCCCGCCTGTTCCTCAAGGAACGGCTCAGCCGGCTGCAATACGCCGTCGTTGTGCTTGTTCTGGCAGGGATTGCGCTGCTCGGCTTGGCGGACGAGCTGTAACGGACCGTAATGATCTTATCAGCCTATTTCCCGGGTATTTCCCAGCGTAACGGACTCCACGGGTCTTATACGGCCTGCGGAGCTGCATGTCACGGTGATTTTCTGGAAATAGCGTCCTCTCCGTCCGTTACGGTCACGATGCATCCGCTCGTCTCCCATTAGCGTCTCTGGTGTCCGTTAGACAAGTCCGGCTCATGACATATCCTCACGATGGACTACCCTAGGCTCACTCATGTTATACTGCTACTAATATGCCGAAAGCGAGGTACCCATCATGTGGAAAGAATTCAGAGCCTTTGCGCTCAAAGGAAATGTGCTTGATCTCGCCATCGGGGTGATTATCGGCGCAGCCTTCGGAGGGATTGTGACCTCTTTGGTCAACGATATCCTGATGCCCGTCGTCGGTTTGTTGGTTGGCGGCATCGATCTGAAAGAGATGCAGTTTCAATATGGCGACACCATACTGAAATATGGTGCGTTTCTGCAAACCGTCATCGACTTCTTTATCGTCTCCTTCTCCATCTTCCTGTTCGTCAAGGGAATTAACAAACTGAAACGCAAAGAGAAAGAGGAGCCGAAGTCTGAAGCCCCACCCGCCCCTTCCAAAGAGGAAGAGCTGCTGGCCGAAATCCGCGATTTGCTGAAGCAAAGAGCATTGGAGGAGAAGTAACTCCAACCGAAGCATCAAAGCCCGAGCCGCAACTGAAGCGTTGCGGCTCGGGCTTTCTTCGAATGACGGATTCTTGCAACTTGGCTAACGGATGGTTATCGCGTCAGCTTTGGCCGGCGCTGCTTCCAGCGGCGGAGGCAAAACCTCTTGCCTTGACGACCCTGCCCAAAACGCCGCGATGAAGCCGATCGCGGCTGCGCCTGCCATGAGCCAGAAACCATATTGCACGGCATCCCCCAGCATTTGACGCATCAACTCCAGTTGCTCCGCCGGTAAACCGGCATGGGAGTTCAATGCGGCCAACGGGTCGGTGACGACCCCCAGCTCGCCAGCCACTCCCGACAAATCCCCCGAGTGGCGCTCCAACAGGACGGACAGCCTCGCGTTGATTAGAGAGGTTAGTACCGCTGTGCCGAAAACGCCGCCGATGGAGCGAAAGAAACTAACGGACGAAGTCGCGGCTCCTCTAACCGAATCGTCTACCCCCATGCTGACCGCGGTTTGCCCCACCATCATCATCATGCCGATGCCGAGGCCGATGAGCATCATCACCAGGCATAAGACGACATAGCTCACGTTAACCGGGAGGAAAATCATCATCAGGAATCCTGTACCTGACAACAACATTGACAAAGCGATATTAAAGCGCCAAGTGAAGCGTTGAATGAGCGCTCCGCACAAAGTTGCACCAAACATGACGCATAACATGAGCGGGGTTAATGCGCCGCCCGTCCCGGTCACGCCGCCGCCTAGACTGCCCTGCACGAATAACGGGATATACACCAGCGCCCCGTACATCATGATTCCCTGCATTAGGGTCGCGACATAGGTGCTCGCCATCACTCGGTTTCGGAACAAGCGAAAAGGAATAACCGGCTCCTTCTCTCGTAATTGACTAAGGACGAACCACGCCGTGGCGATTCCTCCGACGATTAGCAAGCCGAGGATTGGCAGGGAGCTCCAAGCATATTGTACGCCGCCCGTCTTCAAGGCGAGCAGCAACGATAGAGTACCCAGAATCAGCAAACCGGGACCGACATAACCGATCGATGCGTCCGGCTTCGGCATTGCCGCGTTTCGAGGGAGCAGCTTCAATATAATCACGAAGATGACCAGTCCCAGCGGCAGATTGATGTAGAATATATATCTCCAGCTCAACAGCGACGTAATCAGCGCGCCGACCGTCGGCCCGATCACCGAGGAGAGGGCGAACACGCTCATGTATAGAGTCTGGTATACACTGTTGCCGTTTCGCGGCATCAGGCTGAAGACCACCGTGAAGGTGATCGGCATCAGAAGCCCTGCACCGATTCCTTTAATGCCGCGGAAAATGATGAGCTGCAGCATCGACTGGGCCGACCCGCAAAGCACGGACCCGATCACGAATATCGTCAACCCCAACACCAGGAACACCTTTCGTCCGTATAGGTCGGATAGTTTGCCGGCGATGGGAGTCATCGCAGTCGAAGTCAGCATGTATATCGTAAATACCCAGGACATCTGAGTAAATCCTTCCAATTGAGTCACAATCGTCGGCAATGCGGTAGAAACGATCGTTTGATCCAATTGCGTTAAAAGTATGCTTAACAGGAGTCCGGCAAACAGCCAATGAAACCGCCTGGCCGTAAGCCCCCCAAATCTGCTTTCCATTCCACCATCACCCGCTTCATTACGCTAGGTACGTCAAATGCCGGCCATTTTCGCGCAGCGGTTCAGATAACCGTGCACGGTATGTTCCGAAATTCGCGATACCGCAAAACCTCCATAACGATTGATCTGTTCCTCCAGCACTCGCTGCACGGCATCGGATGCCGCCCCTTCCCTCTTCGTCCAGATCCCCACGAACCGGTCGGCAATGGCCCCGGAGTTGGTCTCCCAATAGCGCAGCAAATGTACGATATCTTCCGATAACTCGCCGTATTTGCTGGAAACCGCCACAAAGAGAAAATCCTCGCTCCCATCCCGGTCCCGCCATCCCTCCAAGCTGCGGATAACGTTTACGGTACAACCGTTCCATCCCTGCATCGCCTCAAGGATGGCGGAAAGCTCTCCATCCTGTTCCGCCTCGCCGGCGGCTGGATCGAAGAATACGCAAATATTGCGGCCCTTCCCGTCGGAGGCGTCATTTTCCTCCTTGACCGGATTGTGCATCAGCAGGCCGTGCTGCGCGATTCCGATCATTTGATCGGCAATGACTTCCTGCAGTTCTTCCTTCGTACCCGTATATCCCGTAATCATCGCAAGGGAATCCGTATCACGATAATAGAATTGATTCATCATCCCCCAGAGACAAAACAGAACGACCTGAACGTTAACGTGCGGATTGAGGATACCGGCCCGCTTCCACTCCTTGAACATTTCGTTCTTGTCGAAGAAGTCCTGAAACCACTTGGAGGAAGCATACCGGTCGAACAGTTTTCCACCCTCCAGGGATTCTTTATGAAAGATTTTATACAAATTTGGAATTTTGCATTTAATGTCAAAATGCGCCTTGATATATTGTTTCAAGACAAGTTCCGGATGAACGTTCTCCCACGATTGTCCTTCAACATAGCTTTCCCATTGGCTAAACAGGCGCATCAACACAGCCTGGTACAACTTCTCTTTGGTGTCGAAATAGTAGTGTACGAGTGCCTGGTTGACTCCGGCCTTCGCGGCGATATCGCTGATGCGCGTTGCGGAGTAACTGCTGTTTGCAAACAGCTCCTCCGCACAGTTTAGAATCCGTTCCTGCACGTTGGTCTTCTGCTCATCCGATTTCGTCATTTGAGACATATCATGTCCACCTTTCTAACTTGGAAGAATATTCGAGTTGGAGCTACTGGGCGCTTCCGTCAAGAATACTCCTCCGAAGAAAGCTTACAGCAGGGATTTCATGACAGGCTCAGTACTCCTTATCCATTCCTCGATCGCATTGCGGCCGCGATCCCCCTCGGTATCGAGGACATACAGTCCTCGCCCCGGACAAATCGCTCCCAATTCCGCAAGTAAAGGCTTCAAGTGAAGCTCGACCGCCAATTGATGCTGATACCCCGCCCCGACCATCAGCGGATAAGCCAGTTTCCCCGACAGGGCGTTCATCGGGAGCAAGTCCATGAATAGTTTAAGCAGTCCGGTGTAGGTCGCTTTGTACGTAGGGCTTGCCACTACAAGATAAGTGGACGCTTCCACTCGGGCTTGCAGCGATTGGATTGTCTCCTGATCCCATTGTACTAGAGCAGATGCATATTCCGCCAAATCGATGACTTCATGCGTCACCTCTGTGGAAATATGCCGCTTAAGTATATCACGAAGCAGCTCGGCCGTTTGTTCGGCGAAAGCAAAGGTTTTCGAGCGGGGCTTCGGATTGCCTACAATCGTCGTGATTTGCATGGTTACGCACCCGCCTTATCCAATGCCGCATATTTCCCGCGATAAAATAGCAGCGGTTCCGCCGCCCCTCCCGGGGTATGGATATGGAGTCCCCGGCCCAGCAGGACCAAATGATCCCCGCCTTCCAGCACGTCCTCGACAACGCATTCCACGCTCGTCAAGCAGCCTTCCAGCACCGGTAGGCCGGTCTCCCCGGCATGATAGGCAATCCCCAAAAACTTCTCGTTACCGCCTTTCTTGGCGAATTGCCGGGAAATCGATTCCTGGGATTTCTCCAGGATATTCACGCAATACTTCCCCGTTGCCGCCAACTCCGTTAGTGTGGCGCTATGGCGGTCAACGCAGATCAACACCATCGGTGGGTCAAGTGACAAGGAAGTAAAAGCGTTTGCCGTCATGCCCAGCGGATTCCCCTCTTGGTCCAACGTCGTGATGACCGTGACCCCCGTGGCAAATTGCCCCATCGTATTTCTCCAAACCATCGGATCCATTTTCGCTTCCTCCGTTCGCCGGGCCGCTTTAACTCGGCCCGTTACATATTTTCCATGCGGTAAAGGCATAAATCGCCGCAGCGTCCACCATATCGTCAAGCGTCGGTCTAAATCGAGCAGGACCGAAGGTGGCCGACGGGATACCGTACATGTTGAACACATTATGGTCCCGCCACATACTGGAGTAGGCTGGATGCGCAATCGGTAACCGGCCACGGCCGGCGGCTTGGCTCCCCGCCTCGATGGCTTCGGCCAATGGGGCAATCTCCTCATCATTCGCCTCGTACCCTTGCCGATACACAAGGGGCAGAACTTGGCCCAGCAGGTTAGCCTCATGAAGGAGTCGTTCGAGCCCTCGCTGAATCGGCCCGATCGATTGCTTTGCCGTGAGATTGACTTCGATATAGATTGAACAAACCTCGCTGCCAGCCCCCATAATATGAGGGTCGCCGCCACGGATCGCGGAGATTTGCGCTTTCGGGACCGAGGTCCCTCCGTTCGCGCTGTAGGTGTTCTCCTTCTCGTAAGCCATCGCCCACTCCTGGATTTTACCGATCAGCACCGCCGCCTTCACCAGCGGATTCGGATGCCTTACCAGCTCCGAAGAATGCTCCAATAGCGGCGTAAACACTTCTTCGCCGTATAGATCAATCCGGTAGAGCGCATGACCACAAGACATCCAAGTCATGCCGAAGTCGGTACCTTCCGCCGCAATCGCGTAATCTGGGGCAACGCCGCCATGAGACAACAAATACTGGGCCCCGATCTCTTTCCCCAGAAACTCGCTACCGCGGAATTCCTCCACCTGCTCGGGACCGATCTCCCCTGGACAAGCCGTAACGTACAAGCGTCCTTTGAGAGAGAGCCCTGCTTTTTTCAACGCTTTGGCAGCCATTAGCGTGCAGGTCATCGGCCCGCGATCGTTCTCGACCGGCCTGCCCGAGAACACGCCGTCTTCGAACTTTGCCTCCAGCCATTCCGGGCGTTCCACAGTTTCCGGCCGGTAACGCCACTGATCGCGTTCGTTATATTGCGGGGCTTCCGTATCCAAATGACTGGTGAGCAACAGGTTTTTGCCTTCTCCCGGCGCCGCTCCGCCGAAAGTCCCAATCACGTTAAAGCGATTCTCGACCATCCCCGCTTTACGCGGATTGAAACCTTCCTCCTTTAACCAGTTGTATACATAATCTCCCGCTTCCTTCTCATAACCCGCAAGGCTGCGGATATTGCCAAGCTCCAGCAGGAGCCGGGTTAGTTCTTCTCCGTCGATGTGGCTGCGGATGAGCTGCATAACCTCACGATCGCGGTCTGTCAATGTTTGCCCTTTCAATAGGCTCATTCTACCTACGCCCCCTTCCAATCGGAGAGAACCTGCTCCGCGGAAAGCACGGTTGCGAAATTCATCCCCAGAATTCGGATGGACATGTCATGCATGTTCTGATCATACGCCGCGCAGGCGTCCTCAACGACGAAGATCCCATAGTCTTTCATGAATCCGTCCCGAATCGTGGAGTCCACGCAGCATTCGGTCGTGACGCCTGTAACCACCAGTTTGTGAACGTCCAGCTGCTGCAGCAGCAACTCTAGGCGAGTGCCCACAAACGCGCTGTAACGCTGTTTCTCGACCGCATAATCCCCGGGGCCGGGAGCGATCCGGTAATCCTCGCTGCCTGGGGTCCCCCGCCGGCAAACCGCAACCGCTTCTTCCGGATCGAACCCCTGCAGCGCATACCAGGCTTTCATGGCCCGGGAATCGGTCTCCGCATCCGTGACCAGACGGATGAAGATGACCGGAACCCGATGATCATGCGCCCCCTGAATGAGTTCCTCGATGCGATCGACGGCAGGATCGACCGCTGACAAATCGGCGCCGAAGTCCGCCATTTTTCCGTCCGTCCCGCAGAAATCCCGCTGCACGTCCACAATCAACAAAGCCGCATGATCATTCAGCCCCATCCCCATTGCGCATCCATCCTTTCTAAAGCCTTGCCTATTTGACGGCGAGGGTTCCTCTCAGTCTCGGCAGCACCTCTTTGCCGAAGATCGTCAGGTCTTCCACGTAGTCGGGGAAGGTCAACATCATTCCGTCGATGTTCGTTGTCTCGATGATTTCCTGGATTCTGCCTTGGATCGTGTCCACGCTGCCCGCGATCGTCTCCGTCATGAAGGCGCTCTTGGCACGGTGCACCATCGAATTCTCCCGACCGTCGGGCTCAAGACCATAGCTGCGGAGCATGCCTTTGATCGCGCCGAAGTCCGCCCCTTCCTGGTACATTTTGATCCGCTCCTCCGCGTGCTCGTCCGTATCCCCGGGCACTATGGTAAACATCGCGTAGGTTTTGATCGTCTTGTTGCGCTCGGCCGCCATCTCCTTAGCGCGTTTGCTTACTGCGGCGAGTTCTTCCAAATCCCGGCCGCCGATAAAGCAAGCATCCCCTTCGTCAATCGTAAAGCCCATGCCTTTCTCCGATTGGCCGGCACAAATGATTTCCGGTCTCGGCGTTTGCAGCGGCTTTGGCAAAGACTCGCATTCTTCCAGGTGGAAGTATTGTCCCTGATGGGTGACCTTCTCCTCGCTCCACAGCCTCTTCACGACCTGCATCCATTCCTTCGCCAAATCGTAGCGCTGATCGTGGCTCAGCTCCTCCGGCCACATGCCCATTTGCTGAAATTCCCCGGCGAAAGAACCGGAAACGACGTTCATGCCAACCCGTCCGCCGCTGATTTGGTCCAATGTGGCAAACATTTTGGCGGCTACCGCTGGATTGAACAGGAGCGTATGCACCGTCGCATAGATTTTCACCCGGGTCGTCGCTTCCGACAGCCCGGCCATCATCGTCATCGATTCCAGGGACGTCCCCCAATGGTTTGTCGTACCGCCGTATCCTTTCCATTTCGCCATCGACATGATGAAATCCAAACCCAAATCCTCGGCGATGACCGCCGCTTTTCTATTGATGGCATAACTCCCGTCCAACCGCGGGGAGGTTTCGGAAATGATCCAGCCTCCGTTGGTCACCGGCAAAAATACCCCGAAATCCACTTTGTTGTAATCGATCGTCGTCATCGGTTCGTCACTCCTTGTATTTAATGAAATTCATAGGCTTATTCCGGCCAAATTAACATTTCACCGTCATAAATCGAATCGATATAGGCATTGTTCATCACTTGATCGACGGGGAGCTGCTCCTTGATGACGCCGGCTAAGGACAGCATCTCGATTTCGCGCGACCACTGCTCTTCTGCCTGCCAGGCTACGCCGTGGCCTGGGATACGGGATTGCCTTACCAGATTGCTCTCGACCGACCAACGGTTCGTCTCCGTCGGCAGGTCGTATACGGAATCGGACTTGGATGCCATCACCTTTAAGGCTTCCTCGCCATGCGACACCGCATAGTCGTGCGCCCGGGATACAGCTCTCAGGAAATCTTCCACCGCTGTAGGGTGTGCCTCGGCGAACTTGTTGTTCACCGTCAAGACGCCAAAGGAGGTTTCCGCTCCGAACTGGCCGGGATCGATAATCGAAACCTCAACACCCATTTGCTGCATCAAATAAGGCTCGTTCGACTTGTATACCGTTAATGCGTCCACTTGGCCAGAACTCAACACCGTTGGATCGTATCCTACGGAAACCCCTTTGACTTCCGCCGGGTCCACCCCCGAATTCTTGAACATCGCGACGACGTTCGCCGGCATGGCTCCGTGGTAGCCAAGCATTTTGCCAACCAGGTCCTTGGGCTCCTTCAGGCCGGAATCACTCATGACCATAATGGCGCTAGTGCCCGTGGAGCCGAACGTAGCGATCCCCTTGATGTCCGCGCCGTTCGAGACGGATTGGATCACGAGGCTCGGCGTGCCCGCGCTGGCAATTTGCGCCTGACCTGCCGCCAGGAACTTCATGCCCTCCGAATCGAGCCCGGGCATGATCTTTACGTTAAGCCCCAACTCCTTGAAATAACCCAGCTCCTGGGCCATCACAACCTCGATATCCGGCGGAGATGCCGCGTAATAATAACCTGTGATGTACGTAATTTCTCCGGCCTCTTCATTGAGCTTCTTTCTCGCTTCCCAATCGACAGGTCCGTCCTCCGCAGAGCCGTTCGCCGATTCAACCGAGTTGGACGGTTCTCCGGCTCCATGATCCGCAGCGGCATTCGCCGCAGGAGTTGGCGCCTTGCCTGAACTACCGCAGGCCGACAACATCATGGCAGTCAACATCATTAGTACCAATAACAACGGTATTTTTTTGCTTTTCTCCATCTCCATGCTCCTCCATCTCCCTATCCAATATCTCTCATCTATGCGGTCAGCCCGTGGCTGGTCCGGCCTCATTCAATTAGTCTCGGTCGCCGCCCATCGCGTGCCAGAACAACACCTTCCGTTCGATAAACCGCACGACGTTCGTCAACAGAATTCCCATGATCGCCAGCATGAAGATTGCCGAAAACATTCGCTCGGTCTGCAAATAGTTGCTGGACATCATGATGACGTTGCCGAGACCTTCCGTCGATCCACTCCATTCCCCTACTACAGCCCCCATTACACTAAGGCTGACGCAGGTTCTCGCTGCCGAGAACAGATACGGCAAGCTATTCGGCAAACGCAGCTTGAAGAATATTTCCCATTTACTCGCATGAAGAGATTGAATGTATTCCAAGTGATTTCCATCAATCGAGCGAAATCCCGTGATCGAATTAATCAACATCGGGAAAAACGTGATAATCGCAGCGATGAGTATTTTCGGCAGCGCATCGAAACCGAACCAGAGGATAAACAAAGGGGCAATGGCTATAATCGGCGTGACGTTGGCAAGAACCGCGATCGGCAGCAGGGTTCGCTCCAGCAAAGGGGAATGGGCCATAAATATCCCGGCAACAATCGCGACCGCCATACCTAGGAAGAATCCTGCCAAAGCTTCGAATAACGTCACCCCGGCGTGAGGCAAATAAAATCCAATGGAAGTTGCAAACTCATATAACACCGATGACGGGGCCGGCAAGGTGACCGGCTGAATCTTGAACAGGCGCACCGCAAGTTCCCAAGCCAGAAACAAGGCAACGAACGCGGCAAGGGGCGGTAAGTATGGTGAGGAAACCACCCGGGACTTTACTCTGCTTAGGACGGACGCCTCTTTCTGTTTCCCCGGCTTCGAAGCGACCCTGATTACGCCTTCTCTAGCAGCACTTCTCATGACAGAACCACTTCCTTTCTAGATCTATCAATTCGACTTCCATTCATCCCGCAAGTAACCCCGGATCTCGGCAACATACCGATGGAACTCTTCTGTGTCCTCAACCGGGCCACGTCTCGGCCTTGGCAAGCCAATGTCGATTACCGCCGCTATACGCCCCGGTCTAGCCGACATCACCACCACCTTGTCGGACAATAAAACGGCTTCCCTCAAGCTGTGCGTCACAAACAGCACCGTTTTCTGATGCGATTCCCAGATGTCTAGCAATTGATAGCTAATTTTCTCCCGAGTGATCTCATCCAAAGCAGAAAAAGGTTCATCCATGAGAAGAATAGGCGCTCCGGAGCCGAACGCCCTGGCGATTCCTACCCTTTGCTGCATGCCCCCGGACAATTCCTTCGCGTAGGCATTCACGAAATCGCCAAGCCCGACGGATTTCAGCAATTCTACAGGATCTTCCCGTTCTACCACCTTAACGGCGGCGGTTCCCCTTACGTTCACCTCAAACGGAAGATTCATGTTCTCCAAGACGGTTCGCCAAGGAAACAAAGCCGGAGATTGAGGAACGAAACCGAATTGCTTCCGGCTCTGCGCGTCGAGCGGGCTCAGCCCCCCGATCGTAACCTCGCCCCGATCCACCTCGGCAAGTCCGCCTACGATGCGGAGCAGGGTTGACTTGCCGCATCCGCTTGGACCGATCAGACTGACGAACGTGCCTTGTTCCAACTCCAGATGAATGTCCCGCAGTGCTTCGGTCATATGACCCCGGCGCTTAAACCATTTACTGACATCGCTCACCTTGATGTAAGTCAATCCTCATCACCACACTATGCATTTAATTAGTTGATTAAAAATAATTAACTATCTATTTAATTTGTTATTCAAAATAGTAGCACCACCCAACTTTTATGTCAACTTATATTACAAAGAAAATTTATTTTTGGCATTTCATTTGAGAATAAAGTCAATATTCACGTTTTTATGTTAGGTATAATGACATGTATTTCGTTATTCAATCAAAATTCACTCCCGGATTCGGTTTTTCGTTATGTTAATTAACAAGTTAATCAACCCTGTTTCAACTGACTCTAAACAAAAACAAACACCGTTCTACCTTTTCGGTAGTGAACGGTGTTTGTTTTCCATCTGTCGAATACTCGCGAAGCTAGCAATGGTTAGAACAGAATCCCTTACGCCAGCTTCTGCCCGCAATTCGGGCAGAAATTCGCGCCATCGTTCTTGGCCCCGCAGTTCGGGCAGAAATTAGGGCGCTTGGAACCTGCTCCTGCGGCGGAAGGCGCCGAGGGTTGCGGCGGCTGACTCGTCCCTGGGTTCGGCGACTGCGGCTGCGAATGATCCTTCCCGTGGTCTGGTTCCGAATTCAGGTTCTTCATCATTTCCTTGGCCAGGTTCATGCCCATCATCATGCCCGCCATGTCCGAAGCGGCCCCGCCGCCTTGCACCTTGCCCGAGGCGAGACCGTCGGTCATGCTGACCTGCTGGTATTTCGGCAGATTGCCGATCATTTCATGCGACGCGGTCTTGGTGATCATATCCTGGATTTCCTTCGGATAGCTGAAGCTCATGACCTGGAATCCCGTAATCGCCAGACCGTCGTCCATCACCTGCATATCTAGATCTTCTTTAATGCCGCGTGCGATATCCACGGCGTTGGCCTGCAGATTAAACATGTCTTTGCCCTCTCGGCTAATCCACTTCATCAGCAATTGGTCGAGTACGGAGGTAATGCGAAGTCTGACGTCCTCCACCAAATAACTTTGCTTGACTCCCGCAACCTTATCAATTAACGTCACATAGTCATTGACCTTGAAATTAAACGTACCGTTCGCACGAATCGGCATCCCGCCGGGGAGCTGGGGCGTCGGAATTAACACCGGATTTTGCGTGCCCCACCGGACCGTAAACTCCTTCGTGTTCACGAACAACACCTCAACCCGCATGCCGCTGTTGAAACCGAACTTAAACCCTTTCAGCGTAGACAGGAACGGCACGATTTCCGAGGCAACGTTATATTCGCCTTCCTCCTTGAAAATCCCCTCGATTTTCCCGTTATTGATAAAGACGGCATCCTGCCCCGAGCGGATGATCAGCTTACTCCCTTTTTTGATCTCTCGGTTATTCCATTTCCAGAAAATCATGTCGTCCCGGAACTCTTCCCATTCCACGACATTGGCAAATTGGCTCTTGAAAAAACTCATAGGCTCCCCGGCCCCTTCCGTTAAAATGATCCCCGGCTCCCGCTATGCGAGTGTCCGCCGCCGGTCGTTCCTCCGCCTCCACCGCCACTGCTGCCGCCTCCGCCCCCACTGCTGCTGCTCTCGATCTTCGTTTTCGTTACCGTGGTACGGAGATAGTTGTCTTGCCGCCATATAACGCCGGAGTCACCTGAATCCTCGTAGGTACGATTGTTCACCGTGACCCTGCCACCGCTCCGGAACGCCATTATACCGACAACCACTCCCCCGATGACGAGTGCGATCACGAGTTGAATGGCGGTATTGAACAGGAGGTTATCCGGATTCACTCCCGGTCGGAACCCCATATACCGGTAGGATGTGCGTATGTATTCTGCGAAGGCGCCATGATAATCGCCTGCCGTTAGGAGCGGGGCAATCTTATTGCGAATCTTATCCAAACGGCTGTCATCCAGGTATTTCTCACCTTTATAGAAACCCGCCAAATATAAATCCCGGTTGCGCATATCCAACGTCAAAATCACGGCATTGCCATGGGCTTTGTCGTACCCCGGAGCTCGCTCGTCATAGAAATCCTCCGTCAACTTGACGACGTCCTCATCTTCGGGATTATCCGTCGTAAAGACGATAAAGTCCGTCTCCCGCTTCGGCCCATATTCATTAGCCAATGCGTTCAAATCCTCGATATATTCCGGATACAGGATATCGGCTTCGTCGTAAATCAGCTTCTTCTCGGTTGGTGTTTGTTCTGCCCAAGCCGTCAACGGAGTCAGCATCCATAACGCGACCAGCGTTAGCAACAAAAACGTGGTTACCCCTCGCTTGTTCATATGAAGCCGCCTCCCAACATCCAGGCCACGATTTTGAGCCCCAGGAAAGATACAGCCGAAACGCCGGCGAACCATGCCGCCATTTTCCCCTTGCTAAGCGGCGGTTTCCCTACCACTTTCCCCGTCTGCCCGTTCATCGCAAACGTGTATTGTTTCCCCTTGTAGTTGTAATAAACCATCCACACCGGAAGCAGCGTATAATCGGACTGCTTGACGGTCGTATCGATTTGCTTGTCGGAATAACTTACCGTAGCATATTCAGCAACAGTCGAAGATATATAGGATTCGATATAAGGCATGGTTTTCTCCCGAGCTCTCGGGGTGAGTTGCTCGCTGTTAAAGTTATACTTTTCGGCGATATAGCCTGCGAGATAAGGCGTCTTAAACGTCTTCAATTGATCGTAGGGAAAAGGCTCCAGCTTATCCATCAGTTGATCGTCCATTTTCGCCGAGGCATCGATCGGCAGCCGCACATAATTGAGACGGATTCTCCGGTAGAACTCGTAATAATCCGTTTCCGTGTATTGGTAATCGCCTCTCCGATAGCTTCTCACCTGGGTCCCTTGGCCGCGGACATCCACATTATGAAGTAAGTCGTACAACCAGAACGGCACGTACATCCCGGTGATGTTCTGGATGCGGTCCGCGGTCATGAAGCCGCGGGGCGTGAGCAGCCCTTTCCGACACCATTTCTTGAAGGCCGCCATCGCTTCTTCCTTGCTGATCGCAAAAGGGATCACCTGTTGCGGGGCCAGCTTTCCGGTCAGGCGATCGCTCAACACCACGGCGGAGCCGCAGAAGCTGCAGGTCGTCGCACTGGTCTCCGGTTCCGTCACGATCACCGCGCCGCAGCTTTCGCAGTGATACTCCCGGACCTCATCCTCCGCGAATACCTCCTGCTTTAACGGGTCGGGAATTTGCTCGATATTGTCTTTGCGGCCGCAGCTTGGGCAAGATAACATGCCCGTCGTACTATCGAAAGTCATGCCGCTGCCGCAGCTCGGACATTTGTATTCAATGACCGGCAAATCGTTCACCTCGATCCATCCGAATAAGAATTCAGGAATTTTGCTTGTTTATTTTCGCTTTAAGCGCCGCGAGTTCGTCCTCCGGAGTAGTTACCGTAAGAGTACCCGACTCCTCTCTGGCCGTGTTGTTGCCCTTCTCCAGCTCCGCGAAGATAGCATCCAGATCGTCTTCCCGCGTCCCAGCTCGCAGCTCGGCCAATGCCAGCGCTTCGTTCAGCGCTTGATCGGCCTTCGCCTCCAGCTCGCGAAGAGTCTCCTTTCCACCGGAAGCCTGTGTCCGGCTCAGCGTTTCGGCCTCCGCCAGTTTGCGCTTCAGCTCGGCTTGCCGCATCTCCAGCCCCTGCAGTTCGGAACCCAGCTTATCCTGCATCTGCTTCATTTTGGACGAATTGTCCGCGGCTTGCTCGTAGGCTGCCTGCAGTCCATTCAGCCGCTCCGCCAGCTTCGCCTTCCGCTCCAGAAACTTCAGCGCGGAAGACTCGTCTCCCGATTCCACCGCTTTCTCCGCATACCGCTGCAGCTTCCGAACCTCCTCGGCGCATTCATCCAGCGCGCGCTTCGCCCGGTCTTCCTCCACCTGTACCGCCGTCGCCTCCGCCTTCACTTGCCCTGCATCCAGCCTCAATTGGCGCATGTAGGCATCCACCGCCGCCGCCGGATCCGGTGAACTCTTCAATAATGCTGAGAGATTGGACCGCATCACGTCCCGAAACCTCGCTAAGATTCCCACTTCTCATCCCTCCTTCAGATCCGTTATTTACTTCATAATACATCAAATCCGATCCGTTGGTTTCAATGTCGGCGATGAAGGAATGGCAAAAATAAAAACGCCCCCAAAGGGGCGCATACACGGTTTATTGGTCAGAGTCTTCCTTTTTCTCGGAGTACGCGATCAGGTTGACCTTCTCCCCGAGGGTTTGCTCGATCTTCTCCTCGAGCCTCCGAATCTCCTGAACCAGCGACGCCCGGTCCTCCAAATCCGTGAATTCGTAATCTTGTTGCATAACGCTACACTCCTCCCTAGTTTTAAGATAACTTTGCGCGGAAAGGAGTCGTTATATGCAGCAGCGGGGCCATAAACTTTACTTCGCTGCCGCATGGTTATTCTTAAAAATCGGCACCATCCGCCGCTCCCCGTCCCGAAACACCGCCAGCTCCTTATATCCGAGCTTGACCATGTCGGCCAAGGCCGTATCGAGCAGGGTGCCGATATCGTCCGGAAAGTGAGCATCGGAGGATAACGTCAGCGGAACCCGGTAATGGGCCAATACCGACAGGAACAAAGGACTCGGGCAGCTCTCGGCGATGGGATAGCGGTAGGCGAGGCCGGTATTGATCTCCGTAGCGACGCCGCTACGGGCCATTTCCTTGGCGATGCTCCGGTAATACGGCAGCAGCTTCTTCTCATTAGCCGGCCGGAAGCCAAACACCTTCAGGTTGTCCGGATGGGCGATAATCTGGAACAACCCCGAGACGCTAGCCTGTCGCAGCAATTCGTAATAATCCGCGTAGGTTTGCACGGGATCCCGGCCGTCAAAGCCGGTCTTCGCCTCCGGATTGTCGAAACCCCAGCCTTCCAGAAAATGTACCGAGCCGATCACGTAATCCCAATCATAGCCGGACAAAATCTCACCCAATTCCGCTTCGCACCCGGGGAAGAAATCCGCCTCGATGCCGAGGGCCAAATCCGGCCGAGTCTTCTTCGCCTCCGTGACGAAGTTCACGAAATCCGCGATCGATGCCACGCATACTTGGTCCAACCAGGTCCGCTGCAGCTTGCCAACCCGACTGTCATCCAACAGCATATGTTTCTCGTAATACGGGCGGCATTCCCGGAACCGGTACAGATGATCGACGACGCCAAACTCCTGAATGCCGCGTTCGCGCCCCCGAATCAAGTAGCGATCCAACCATTCTTCGCTATAGGCTCCCTGCTCCATACGCCGAGACAACAGCTGTTTCATTTCTTCGGCATACTCGATCGTGTGATGCCCCAGCGCTGGATCCGGCCCCGGCTCGGTCGCAGCCAATCCTTGTAAGGTACGCGATAGCCAGCGCAAAGAATACGGGCCTTCTTCCAGATGAAAATGCATGTCAACCTTCACCCGCAAACTCCCTCCTTGTCTACTCCCATTTCACCATGGCCCCGGAAGGCTTGATCCCGAGATAATGGCACATCAGCGGAGCCAAATAGAGTTGGGACAATCCCTGATCGCCCTGGAGCTTCGGCGACGGAATCGGTAACTCGCCAAATACATACAGCGGAACGTTTCGCTCCTCTGGCTCGGTTCCTCCATGTTGTCCCGCCGCATTCATCCCGTGATCGGAGGTGACGATAATCTCATACCCTTGCGACCGCCACAGCGGCACAAGGGTAGCCAGCATCCCATCCACCGCGCGGACGGCGCCTTCGTACTGCTTGCTTTCCCCGCCGTGCTTATGCCCCATATCGTCGATGTTCATCGAGTGGATATAAAGGAAGCTCGGATCGTACGTCGTTCGCAAATGCTCCGCATCAAGGAACAGATGGCTATCCGGATAGTGGTCTTCAAAGTAAAAGATTCCGTGCTGAATCGGCTGGTTTTCCTCATGCTGATGCCGGTCGGTGACCGGATTAAACGGTGCCCGGTTATACAGTTCGCCGACCCAATGATACGCAGCGGCGGCCGTTCTTAGTCCCGCGGCTACGGCGAGATGGAACACGCTTTGCTCCCGGCTGAGCCGCGCAATGTGATTCGCCGTGATGCCGTTTCTCGCAACGGGCGTACCGGTCAACAGCACTTCGTAGAGCGGGCGCGACAAGCTCGGAAGTTGCGACTGCACTTGATAACAGGTAACCTCCCCCTGCTCCACGAGATGCTCCATGTACCCGAGATACTTGCGGGCAGCATCATATCTTAACCCGTCCAGTACTACCACGACGAGCTTCTTGGCTTCTGCTGATGACATTCGTTTCTCCCCCTTTAATTGGTGGCTTCCATCCATTGGATCCGATGACTGCGGAGCGTCTGCATCCACTCCTTTGGTGCGGCGGCGTCGCTGACAATGGCGTGAACCTGCCCAAGCGGCGCGATCTCCACGAAAGCTTCCTTGCCCAGCTTGGACGCATCGGCCAGCACGATCGTGCGGGACGCCGCTTCGATCATCCGGCGCGACATCCCCGTCTCGTCAACATCGTAATCGCTGATTCCGCGTTCCAAGGAGATCCCCCCGATGGAGATAAACGCCTTATCGACCCGAAACTGCGACAATATGCTTTCGCCGATCGTTCCCGACATCGACTGTTGCTCCGGATTTAATTCCCCGCCTACCACAAATATCTTCCCGGAAAACCTCCCGCCGTTCAGCGATTCCATCAAGTGATACGCCACGGCCAGCGAGTTCGTCAGGATCGTAAGCCGCTCCCGCCCGGCAATCGCCTTGGCCATCTCCAGTGTCGTCGTGCCGATATCGATGGCGATCGTATCGCCGGATTCGATCAGCTCGGCGGCAGCGCGGCCGATTCGCTCCTTCTCCTCCGCCTTGACCTTCTGACGCTGCAAATACGGCGGTTCGTAGCTGGTCAGCTTAGTCAGGACCGCGCCGCCGTACACTCTTTTGGCCAAACCTTCTTTCTCCAGCAGGATCAAGTCGCGGCGTACGGTCTCTTCCGATACGGTGAAGCGTTGCGAGAGCTCCGGTACCTTCACCTGTCCCTCCTGCTTCAACTGCTCCATGATGAATCGTTTGCGTTCCTCGGATGAAATGGACAACTTGCTTAGGCCCCTTCCTTCTCTAGCTGCAGCAATTGCGCGCGATCCAAAGCCAGGGCGACCTTGCGGTCCTCCTCCAACCGACGGCTTCGCCCGTCATTTAAGGCATCTACCGTCAGCCGGATGCCGGCGGCATCGATGGCGTAACGGATCACGTTGCCGAGGATCGACGCCGAATGAACGGTTCCTTCCACGATCGGTTTGCCCGCATGGATCAGGTCAATCTCTTGATCCTGTTCGCCGACCAGCGAAAGCGCCTCCGGCCGGATGGCATAACTCTCCCCGTCGCCGGGGACCGTGCCGAACAGCCGCATCGCTTCAGCCCGCGTCAGCACGTTGTAGCTGCCCATGAACCGCGCGACGAACTCGGTGACAGGCTTGCCGTACAATTCCTCCGGCGTCCCTTGTTGTACGATATTCCCTTGATTCATCAGGCAGACCCGGTCGGATAAAGTTAGCGCTTCTTCCTGATCATGCGTGACGAAGATCGTGGTCATGTTGAATTGCTTTTGAATCTCGCGGATTTCCGTCCGCAGGTTTTTGCGGATTTTCGCATCCAGCGCGCTCAGCGGCTCATCCAGCAGAAGCACCTTGGGCCGGACGGCAAGCGAACGGGCGAGCGCCACCCGCTGCTGCTGGCCTCCCGACAGTTGTGCGGGATAGGCTTCCCGCTTATCGGTCAAGTCAATGAGCTCCAAGAGTTCGTTGGATCTTTGGCGACGGGCTTCCTTGGTCATCCCGCGCATCCGCATCCCGTATTCGATATTCTCGCTGACCGTCAGATTCGGGAACAAAGCGTACGATTGGAACACCATGCCGATCTCTCGGCTGCGAGGGGGCAGGTTGACGATGTCCTTGTCATCCAGCCAAATCCGCCCTTCGTTGATCTCCGTCAGACCGGCAATGCAGCGCAGAAGCGTGCTTTTTCCACATCCGGATGGACCTAACAGCGTGACGAGTTCCCCCTCGCGAATGTCCAAATTCACCTGATTCAGCACCGTCGTCGTTCCGAATTGCTTACGGATCCCTTCCAGCTTCAGATATGGCTTCATTCTGAAATCCCCCTGTTTACTTTTTTGCCGAGTTTCATCAAGATCATGGACAACGCCAGGATAAACAAGAAATACGAAATCGCGATCGCGCTGGCCAAATGCCCGCTTTCATTCATGCGCCGGGACAAGTACACTTGGATGGTCTGAATATGTCCCCCAACCAGCATATTGGTCATGACGAATTCCCCGAATAGCACGGAAAAAGACAACAGCGTCGACGTCACCACGCCCGGCCAAATGTTCGGCAAAATCACGGTCACGAACGCTTTCATGCGGCCGGCACCCAGCATTTCCGCGGCATTCAGCAGCTCCGGCGCCGATACGGTCAACAGGCTGTTGCGGATGCCCTGGTACATATAAGGCAGCACGATGATGAAATACGCGCCGATCAAAATATAGGCGGTGCCCGAAATGTTGATTGGACCGGTGGAATATGTGCGGATCAACCCCACCGCAGCAACGACGCCGGGCACGGCATAAGGGAGCACGACGATCCCTTTCATGAAGCTCTCCAGCCGGGGCAAATAGACGGTGATGATGAATACGGCCGGCAGCATGACGGCCAGGCTAAGCACGATGCTGATCGCGCAAAGGTACAGCGATTTCCACAACGCGTCCAGAAAACGCGCATCCTGAAACATCCCGCCGAACCATTCCAGCGTCCAGCTCTCCGGCAAAATCGTGGCTTGCCACTCCTTCGCGAACGCGTAAATCATCGTCGCCAGCAGAGGAAGCAGCAAGTAAACCATCATCAGCAGCATCAGGGAACGCGGAGCCCAGCCCGCCTTCTTGCTTGGCGTCTGCATCACAATTCCTCCTTCAGCGCAGGCGACTTCAGCTTCGGCCATTTCCGCCGGCCGCGGACCTTCCGCTCCACCGAGCCGGGTTGGAACCGGTGCAAACGCTGGGTCATCTTATGGTTCAGGTACACCGCCAGCAGCGTCGACAGGCCTAGAATGACCGCCAGCGCATTCCCCAACTGCGGCTCGGTCACGACGTCGCCCGAGACCAAGTTCCCGATCCGCACGGCAAGCAAGTTGAAATTGCTGCCGACGAGGGCATAAGCCGTTGCGTAAGCGCCCATCGCATTGGCGAATAAAATCCCCAGCGTACCGAACACGGCCGGCATCAGCACCGGAATCCCGATCGTTCTCCAAAACTGCCAATGGCTCGCGCCCAGCAGGGACGCCGCTTCCTTCCACTGCTCCCGAATCCCGTAAAACGAAGGGTACAGCAGCAACAAAGCCAGGGGAACCTGAAAATACACATACACCAGGACCAGCCCCGACCAGCTATATAAGTTGAAACCGGCGAACACGTCCCAGCCCCACTGCTTAAAGAGCAAGGTAAAAACCCCGTTGCTGCCCAGAAGGATAATGTATGCGAAGGCGAGCGGCACGCCGGCGAAATTCGAGGTCATATTGGACACCATGATCAAACGGTCCCGCATCCTCGGCGCGAACCGAGTCACGGAGTAGGCGCACGCCAATCCGACGACGATCCCGATCACGCTCGAGAAGACCGAAATCAGCAAGCTGTTCTGAATGGCTTTAAGATAATAATCGCTTTGAAAAATTCGGGCGTAATACCCGAACGTCATACCGGCGCCGTCCTCCGGACGGACGCTTCCCGTTAACATCGACACGATCGGCACCAGCTGGAACAGGGCAACCATGACGACGAAAGGAAGCAGCCCAAGCAAATACCAGCGATTTTTCCGCTTCACGCCACATCCTCCTTATTGGAAAAAAGGGGCGCCCTCCGTCCAAGACGTCTGACGCACCGCTTCAAATGGTTGAACTCGGACTCGTGATTCGACCGATTAGTTCATATGAACAAGCACGCGCTCCTGCCACAGCTGCGGCAGCTTCTTCGTCGTTTCTTCCCAGGCCTTGTAGTCGCCGACCGGCTTCACGTTGGCATACGCTTCGGCGGGCAACAGCTTGGAGGCAACCTCCTCGGGAAGCTGCACGCTTTCGCGGATTGGACGGGCATAACCCTTCGCCAGGTTGATTTGGCCGGCATCGCTCAAGATGTACTCGCGCGCCAGCTTGGCTGCATGCGGATGCGGCGCGTATTTGTTGATGATCGTGGCGTAACCGCTGACCACGCTGCCTTCCTTCGGAATCGCCACGTTAAACTTCTCCGCGCCACCCAATTGATCGCGGTAGTTCAGGGCATTGAAGTCCCAGAACAAGGTCACTTGCACTTCGCCTTTCTCGATGTTCGCTAGCGAGGCTTCCGCACTGGACAAGCGGCCTTTTTTCGCCAAATCCTCAAAGTATGCGATCCCCGGCTCGATGTTCGTTTCGTCCCCGCCGTAAGCGATGGCGGCGGCCAAGACGGCCATTTGCGCTTGCGCGGCTTTGGTCACGTCGCCGACGATGATTTTATAGTCGCCGTTCTTCAGATCTTCCCAGCTTTGCGGCGGCTGTTGGACCAGCTCCGTGTTCGTGAAAAAGGCAATGGACCCTTGGTACCCTACGATCCAGTGGCCGTCCTTATCCTTGGCCCAACCCGGGATCTCGTCCCAATATGAGGTTTTGAACGGTTGGGTCACGCCCTTGTCGACTGCAACCGGACCAAACGCGATTCCCACGTCGCCGATGTCTGCGGTTGGTTTATCCTTCTCCGCTTCGAATTTGGCGATTTCATCGGCACTCGACATATCCGTATCCGTGTGGTCCAGCGAATACTTCGTTTTCAGATCCGCCCATGTATCTTTCCAGTTCGCCCACGTATCCGGCATGCCGACGCTCACGACGGAACCTTCCTCTTTCGCCTTCGCTTCCAGATCGGCCAGCGAGAGCTCCTCGGCCTGCGCCGCCTGGCTCGTGTCCGTTGCGGCCGCGTTGCCGCCGTTGCCTCCCGCACCACATGCCGCAAGCATCAATACAAACAAGGATAAAACCAGACCCAGCGTGAATTGCTTCTTTAACCCGAATTTCATGGTTTTCATGCACTCCCTGTGGATTATTGTGGGTTCGCTATGTATTTCTGTTGATTCCGACCCAAGTAGAGTATAGGTTTTGACTGTTTGCGCTGGATTAATGGAAATGGTGAAGTTTATTAAATCGGAGGCGGATGATTTGTTCGGATTTTCGCCCTTGTAAAGTGCGTTCCGGAAGGGATAAGATTACTTTGACATTTTTCGGCAGCAAGGAGGCGCAATGAAGAGGACACTCTTCCACATCTATGAAAGTCATTCATTTCTTCTTCCAGATTGCCCTGCTCACGGGGTTTTACGGTGCAGGGTTGTTGCTTCAGACGGTAAGCAAGGCACCGATTCCCGGGAGCATCTTCGGCCTCGTGCTGTTGTTCCTGGCTCTTAAACTGCGGATTGTTCCTGCGAGGTGGATGGAACAAGGGGCCGGATTTATGCAAAAGTTGATCCCGTTATTCCTGGTACCGGCCACGGTTGGCGTCATGGACTATTTCCAGGTGTTCACTGCGGGCGGACAATGGCTGATTCTAATCGTTGTGCTCAGCACGCTTTTAACCATGATATTGGCAGGGTTGACTACGCAATGGGTAGCCCAACGGACCTCGAAACCTCAAGAGGAGGCGATCCCATGCGTGAAATCCTTTACGAAGCAGGCATAGTGCTGGGCGTAGTCCTCTTATACCTCCTGATGAGCGGATTGTATCGCAAGTTGAAATGGGCCATTCTCGTTCCGGTCCTCACCTGTTCCGCACTCGTGATCGGCTTGTTGATGACGACGGGGACTTCCTACGGCGATTTCATGAGAGGCGGACGTTGGCTACAATACGGTCTTGGTCCCGCCGTCGTCGCGCTCGCCTACCCGATGTACAAAGAACTCGACGCGTTGCTCAGAGAATGGAGAGCGGTCCTCGCCGGCACGATCGTCGGCATTGCGGCTGGAATGATCAGCGGCATCGGATTTGCCCTATGGGCAGGGTATCCCCGTGAACTGATCGTGTCCATCTTGCCCAAATCGATTACAACACCGGTTGCGATGGAAATCTCCAGCAGCTTGGGAGGGAACGCATCCATTACCTCCGCCCTGGTGATGCTCGCGGGGCTTACGGGTGTCATTCTGGGCCCTATCGTCTTCAAATGCTTTGGGATTACTAACGACAACGGGAGGGGCATTGGCTTCGGGGCCGCCTCCCATGCGCTAGGCACGGGCAAAGCCGCGGAGTTCGGACCGACCGTCGTCTCGACCAGCACGGTGGCTCTGACCTTTAGCGCTGTGTTCGGCTCCGTGCTGGCGCCGTTGGTCGCTTGGCTCTTGTTGTGACCAGGGGAATAGCGGATGAGCCTCGCCTCGTCACTTCTTGTAGCCTCGTAGCCTCCTCCCTCTGCAGCTCCACGCATGCAAATAAGGCCCTTTTGGGGCCTTATTTTTGTTAATTTGGCTCTTTCGCCGAAAATAAGGGACTTTTATGGCCTTATCGATCCGGGCGCCGGCCAAAACCGCATCTTCCCGGCCTATCCATGCAAAATAAGGCCAAAAAAGTCCGCTATTTCGAGTCAACCGCCAATCGGGAGGAAAATAAGGCCCTTTTTTACCCTTATTTCCGTGCGTACAGATCGCTCCAACGAAGCATGCAGCATTCCTGTACGCTTTACTCAACCACGCTAACCAACACCGTTTCGGCCGCTTGCCGATCCTCATCGGATAGCCAGACTTTCACTGGGGGAGCCATCTCCCTCGTTTCCAACAAAGAAACGACTTCGGATCTGGATGCCTTCTGATAGTTGCTGATCACGGTATGTTGATGGGAACGGATGTGGCTGACGAAGAATTGCGTTGCGTCTGTGATTGGGAACCGAACCTCCTCGCCCTCCGCTTCTTCTGGAGCCGAAGTTCCCCTATGTTTCAGGTTCATCTGCACCGTCACTTCTTGTGTTCCCACAGCGGTCAAACTCCCAAACACATCGGCCCGAGCTTCATCCCAACCTGCCATCACCTCTTTATTCTCGTCGACAAAACCAACCCTTGTATTGGAGAATGGCAAAAGGCTGTCATAACCCAGCATTCTGGCGGAAGCGACTCCGGCTAAGCCAACCAGCATAAAGAGGACAATCAAGACCGTCAGGAGGCGATTCGTCGAAGAGGTTTTTTTTCGGAACCAACGATAGATCCCGATCCCGATCACCCCACCCAAAGTATTCAATAGAATATCGTCGATATCGCTGCTGCCCAAAGCCAGGACATATTGAATGATCTCAAGCAGGAGCGAGGTAACCAGCAGCCAGAGCGATTGCAGACGAATAGACCTTCCTTTCCCTGCATGGGCCGCCAAGATCCCCAAAGGGACGAACAACGCGATATTCCCCCCTACATTAAGCAATGCTCTTCCCATACCCATATTGGGGCTCGTGAAGAACTCTGCGATCGTATAAAAAGGAATCCAATTGATGCTTCTTATCGACCGCTCTCCCGCATGGTAGAAAATCGCCGCAAAAGGAACCGTCTTAAACAAAATCACCTGAAGCGTGAATAAACCATATGCGCTAAATAACAAGTAAAAGAGAGCCTGCAGCCAACGGCTTGTTCTGGCTTGGCTGAGGTTGATGCCCCGTCTTCGATCAAACTTTGAATCCATCCTGTAGATCCGCCTTCCTTGGTTCTTTTTTGAGGCCACCTTTCACAAGGTTCCGTACTATCGGAATTACGTTTGGATGGATTCATTAGTTAGCGCCTTTAGGCTTCTTAGGCAAAAAGAAAACAGCCGCCGGCACTTCAAGCCGACAGCTGTTCTTGATTCTTGCTTATTTCACTTCGCTCAGGCGCTCTTCCAGGCGATCCCACGTTTCGGTAATGCCTTGCAGCATGCCCATATCCATAACGGTTTTGAGCGATTCCGAAGAAACGTATTCCCCCCGGCTGACTAGCTTCGTTTGGCCGCCGCCCAGATCAATGAACTCCATTGTAATGACGGTGGCTGGCAACGAAGCGTTGACGTTCCCCTCGGCATCCGAGAAGTAATCGGTATAAACGAACCCGTCTGGCTCGTCAATTTCCTTGTATACGGCTTTGCCCCAGGATTCCGTTCCGTAAAAATCCCCCATCTGCGGGTCCATGCACTTCATACAGTAATGCCAGATGCCGCCTGGCCGGAAATCGACCGTGCACACCGTAACCTCAAATCCCCTCGGTCCCCACCAGTGTTTCAGATGCTCCGCTTCTTTAAACATGGAGAACACCAGCTCTTTCGGCGCGTTAAACACCCGTTCCAGTACCAGTACCGTTTCATTTTCCACGCGGTGAACCATCGTTTGATTCGACATCGACAAATCCTCCTCATTGGGATTAGAGATTTAGGTTTTATGATAACAATATACACTATTAAGAATATTCCTGTAAAGGAATATTTAAATTTATGTACAAACAAAGCAAGCAGTGAGACAATGATAAACGGCTTGTTAATAGAAAGAGATTTATAGAGAATGTTTGGGGGAAAAAGAGAATCCGATGGAATTTGACATCTTAGCGGCATCGTTGATTTTTGTGATTACTTTAACTTTTGTTATATGGCAGCCGAAGGGGCTGAATATTGGGTGGTCCGCCTGCGGTGGTGCGGTACTGGCCTTGCTGGCCGGCGTCGTCGGTTTCAGCGACGTAGGGGAAGTCGTACAAATCACGTGGAACGCCACCTTAACGTTTATCGCGATCATTATCATTTCGCTGATCTTGGACGAGATCGGCCTATTTGAATGGGCGGCGCTGCACATGGCCCGGGCCGCACAACGCAGCGGTATCCGCATGTTCGTTTACGTCAGTTTGCTGGGGGCGGTTGTTTCAGCATTTTTTGCCAATGATGGGGCGGCCTTGATCCTCACGCCGATTGTGCTGGCGATGGTCCGGCATTTAAATTTCGAGGAGAAAATGATCTTCCCGTTCATCATGGCGAGCGGGTTTATCGCGGACACCACCTCGCTGCCGCTGGTCGTGAGCAACCTGGTGAACATCGTATCGGCGGACTATTTCGGGATTGGCTTCGCGCAGTATGCCGCCCGGATGATTCTACCGAATCTGTTCTCGCTGGCGGCGACGATCGCCGTGCTGCTGCTTTATTTTCGCAAAAGCATCCCTCGTACCTATGACCCGTCCAAGCTTAAAGCACCGGCTGAGGCGATCAAAGACCCGCGCTTATTCCGCTTGTCCTGGGTGGTGATGGGGATCCTGCTGGTCGGATACCTGGTGAGCGAGTTTCTTCACCTCCCAGTGTCCTTGCTTGCCGATGCGGTAGCCCTGATCTTCTGGGGGATTGCCCGCCGGAGCCAAGCGGTCGACACGAAGGCCGTCATGAAAGGCGCTCCGTGGAACATCGTCGTTTTTTCGATCGGGATGTACGTCGTTGTGTATGGCCTCGGCAATGCCGGGCTGACCGATGTTTTGGCGGATCTCATCCAAGCGGCGGCGGATCAAGGCCTGTTCGTGTCCACGATGGCCATGGGCTATATCTCGGCGTTCCTGTCGTCGATCATGAACAACCTCCCGGCCGTCATGACCGGCGTGCTCGGCATCGCCGAAACCGCCACTTCCGGCACGGTCCGCGAATCGCTGATCTACGCCAATGTCATCGGCGCCGACCTCGGCCCGAAGATTACGCCGATCGGCTCGCTCGCCACCCTCGTCTGGCTCCACGTCCTCGCCAAGAAGGGCGTCCGCATCTCCTGGGGGACGTACTTCAAGGTCGGCATCGTGCTCACGATCCCGATTTTGTTTGCGACGTTGGTGGGGTTGTGGGTGGTTTTGAGGGTGTTTTAGGGAGGGGCTGTGGTAGGAAAGTGAAGTAACTGAGCTACTAATGGTAGCTTATGGGGTTGCGCTGGGGAAATGCTTGGGGTGATCCAAAGGAAGATCATCGGAAATAAATCTTGTTGTAGCGAGGTTTCCTATTGCGATGCCTTGCTTTACTCGGCCGGTCGTTGCCTTGGGTTCATGCCCCCCCCCCTCCGGCCCGCTCCCAATGAGAACTTCGATCAAGAATCCTACCCCCAATTTAAACCCGCATGGGTTCGCCTTCTTTTTACCAAAAGCATAGCAAAATTAGAGGCCAATTGGAGTCAGCGGTATTTCGCCCTCAATCCTCCCCTTTTAGCCTCTTCATAACGCAAACAAAAGAACCGCATTTACCGCCCTGGCTATCTTTTTGCGGCTGAACGGCTCTAGCTTTATCATGGACCAAAAGGCAGGTGAAGATTTAATCGTCGACATGTTCAATCATCATTATGAATTTCAGAAAACTTGCCCTAGTAATTCAATAACTTTGTTATAATACACAAAAAGATAATTAGTCTCCCCATAGTGAGAAAGTTGTGAAAATGCGAGGTATATCTATGATCCATAAGACATGGCTTATCCGCGGACTCTTACTACTTCTTCTGTTATCGCTTACTCTTCTGGTCTACCTTACTCAGCGAGAATTCTACAGCCCAATATCCGACCTCCATATTCAGCAACTGCAAGAAAAAGAGAATATCGAAATCCTGGACGTTAAGATGAATAATGAAGTGGACAAGCCGTTTGCTTATGTTTTTTACAAAAGAGGCGTTAAAATAGGGGCGTGTGCCGTTAGAGTAATTAATCAGAAGCTGGATTATGACATGGATCTCATGCTTAACGAGGATGACCGCAAGCCTGTTCAGGTGTTCGGCATTCAAACTGGTTATCCTTACCTCATGATTCGAATCCATGATGATCAGCTTCTTCAGGATGGCAGCTTTATTCAGGCTTCTTTCAATCAAGACAATTGGCATAGAATCAAAATGGATTCTTCAAGAAGGAACTATATTGTGCTAGGAGACTATGATGAGGCAGACCAAGGAAGGTTGTCGGTTCAAATCTATAATAAGAATAAAGAAGTGATATTCGAGTAAGTGACCTAGGTACAAATTTGGGGAGAGATACGTCAATTCATAAACGAAGGAACATAAGGAATCCATTCACATGATTCTAAATGTTCCTTCGGTTCTTTAAGCATGCGTCAATTGATTTCAGAACACGCATTCCGTGGCGATCGTCGGACGCTTAAGCAATTCCCAGCCGGTTTTGGTGCTGATAAAAGAGGCTAGCTCTAAGCCCATCCGGTAGTGCGTCTGATAGCCAGGATGATACCGTCCGCCCCATCCTTCCACCTCGGGATGAATCAATCCCAGATCCACCACAAATACTTTAGCGTTTCCGTTCTCATTGAAATGGGACACTACCTTATTCACGCTGGCCAGATAGTTGTTATTCATGGTTCCGACACAGCAAAAGACATAGGGGTCGTTATATTTCTCCAGGATCGCCCGGATGAATCCGATATAAGCCGTAATATACTCTTCATCATTAATGGGCGTAGAATAATCGTTTTGGCCCAAATTAATGACGACTCCTTCGGGAATATACAGGGAAAAGTCCCATGGCGCCGTCCCTTTGCCGAGCGTCCCGTAAAAATGTTCCGGCAAGCCTTGCTTGTTCCCTATCGCATCCTGCCAAGCGCCAATCCCGCAAATGGCCATCGTATGATATTCCGCGTTCAACATTCTGGCACTGATTCCGACATAGGACATGTATCCGTCGTCCAGGTCCGGAGCATCACCGACCTCATGCGGATGCCCGATTCCCGCTCCATCCGTGATGGAATCGCCAAAGTATTCAAGCCGGAGCGGTTTGGCCGTGGGTGGAGCAAGGAAGCTTCCGCCATCAGGCAAAGAAAAATGGTGAAACACAATACTTCCAGTCAGAATTCCCGTCCGCTTATGGATCTCTAAAGTGTGCTCGCCCTCCGGCAGCCCCTGTTCAATTACGTAGTTATGGATCCCCTTCTTCAGATTGATCCAATTCCGGGCGACGCCGTCCACTACGATTTCAACGTAATCCTGGCCGTCGGAATCCTCAGCCGTCATCGAGATGGCCGTACCACGGAAGGCAACAAAAACGGCGCTGTTGACCCATCCGCATTTCGGGTTTTCTTTCTTGGCAAGATCAAATCTCCCCATCAGTCTGGCATATTGGGTAAAGCTAAACTCCAAAGTAACTCCCCCTTTAGTTTTAGCATAGAATTATCGAATCCCCTTAACGTATTACCATTCAAAATAAAGTATACTTTATTATGTAATAAAACTATATTTATAGTATCATTTTATATTCGTTCGGTCAATTAAAAACCAGATATCCTGTTATATCATATACATATAACATGTATTCTAGATACAGATGCTTGAATATGCTGTAATATTAAAGTATACTTTTATTAAATTAACATCATGCCAAGAATCATTCAGGAGGCTGTAAAAGAGGAGAATTTTTGTGACCGAGCCAAAGTACGAAACGGTAAAACAAGCGCTGCAGCAACAGATTCAAGCCGGCAAACTACAACCCGGCGATAAACTGCCGCATGAAGAAGATCTTATGAAACAATTTAAGGTAAGCGGAATAACGATACGAAAAGCGCTGACGGAACTGGCCGACGAGGGCGTGATCACGCGGATCAAAAGAAAGGGCTCTTTTGTAAACGGAACTCAACCCGCGGACCATTCGAGCCATTTGATCGCGTTCATTTTATCGGCAGAAGACAACTTCGACGTATCGTATATGAAGATCATCAAAGGCGCGCAACAAGCGGCAGCCGAATTTAATTACTCCTTAATCGTGGAATGGAGTAACGAAAATTTGGCCGTCGAACAAGCATCCATTCAAAAAATGCTGGACCGGAAGGTCGACGGCTTTCTGATTTATCCGTTCGATCCGGTCCGAAGCAAGGATAACTATCAGCTCATCGAACAAAACAGCATCCCCTACCTGTTGGTAGACCGGTACAACGTGGATCATCCCAGCTATTTTTCCGGATGCGACAATTACGACGGGGCGATCCTGGCTACCCGGGAACTGATCCGCCTGAAGCACACCAAAATAAAATTCGCGAGCTACCACTTCTTCCTTCATTCCGAGCAGGAGCGATTCGCCGGCTATTGCAGCGCCATGCGTCAGGCTGGGCTAACGGTAACCGACGAAGATTTATTGACCCGCATTGATTATGATGGACTGGCCGACAGTATTTTGAAGCGGGAGGTTACCGCTTTGTTTTGCTCCAATGACAAGATTGCCATTGAGATCATCGGACAACTGACCGGCCGCGGCCTCAAAATCCCGCAGGATGTTTCCATTATCGGATTCGACGATTGGGACCATTCCAGCAACCTGTCCATCGGGTTGTCTACCGTCCGGCAAAACTTCGAAGAAATCGGCAGAAACGCCGCAAATTTACTGAACCAGGTTATTCGAGGCAAAACTCATAGCAGCAACACGAAGATATTGTCAGGTGTCACTCTGGTGATCCGGGAGTCTACCAGCGAGAACCCTTACGCATAATGCTTAACTCAAATAGATCCTTGAAAGGAAGTCATGCGATATGAAATTCGACTTTTTGAACTTGAGCCTTCGACACGGGCTCTTCCATCAAGAGCAGGATGGAATCTCCTGTTTTCTTCCCGGTAGCGCGATAACCGTGCGATTTCAAGGACGGGAAATTACCGCCGAAATTGAGGATGTCAACGGAGAGGGAAAAAGCTGGGTTAACGTCTATATCGACGATCTCCCGGTTCGGGTGATGAGAATAGATCCGGATAACCGACTGTACCAGCTTGCGGACGACCTGGAGGACATACCTCATACCTTAACGCTGCAGAAACGTACGGAGGCGGCATTCGGCAGCATCAAATTTACCGATTTGACAACAGAGAAAGGAACTTTTCTGAGCCCACCGGCCCCTCTCCCCCACCGGATGCTCATCATCGGCGATTCGATCACGTGCGGTTTCGGCAACGAGGCACAGATTCCCTGCGATTGCGATGCTTCGCGCGAAAATATCGCGCTTGCTTACAGCTCGCTGACCGGTCAACTATTGAATGCCGAAACTTTAATCGTCGGCGCTTCCGGTACGGGCTGCTACCAGAATTTCGGCGGTGCCAAAGAAGGCCGCATGTCGGATTATTTTATGGAAACCATCTGTCCTTATCTCGATCAAGAAGCCATGGATCCCTTTGATCCGGAAATGATCGTCGTTAATCTCGGGACCAACGATTGGTCGGCACCTATCGAGCCTTCGGATTACATCGAACAATATCGCAAACTGGTCGGTTTTATTCGGGGCAGATATCACTCTGCTCCATTGTTCTGCGCCATCGGTCCGATGACCCTTGGTCCAAGTCCCTATTTGAAGGCGCTTGTAGAAAGTCTCAACGAAGAAGGCGACGAGAATATTCACTTCGTGGAGTTTCCGTTGATCAAACGGCCGGAAGACGGTATGGGAGGCTGCGGGCATCCTTCCGTCAAGAAGCATCGGCAGATGGCCGAACAGTTAGCCGGAACAATCAATGAGATTTGTTCCTTGCCTCGTCCAAATTCCCGCAGATAGTAGCAACATCAACAATCGGCAAAAAGGGACTCTTTGAAAAAAGACAGCCGCTCTCATTAGGTTCATAGGAGGGGGCTGTCTCTTTTTCCTCTTGATCTTGAGTCCACATATCGAAGATGTACAAATTACTTCGGCCTAACGGCCACTTTAAACTCGTAACTTCCCGAACCAAGAACAACAACCAAATCATGAATATCCTTCCTTAATTGGAGTGAATCAGATAGAGGCTCCCCGTCGGAACGAGGCCAGAGGATCTGATTGTTTCTTTGCTCGGAAATCGAAGATAAAAGGGCATCCTGACTTTGTAATGGAAAATACACTTCTGCGCTGCAATTGGGTGGTATCTGAATCTCGCATTCCCAGGTTACGCTATTTTCCTTGGACCAACGTACTGCATACGGCCCGCGAATCGTATGAGTCGTAGCAGACGCATGGCTCAGGCCCCCTGCGCGAAACGGCTTGAAGACAGCTTGCCCGAAGGCAATAGCTTCAGGATGCGGAGAGATCCCGGCCACATGCTTGTAGAACCAGGCGCTAACGCTACCGAACATCGGGTGATTATGGGAATCGTGTCCGTCCCAGGATTCCCACAGCGTAGTAGCGCCATTGTTGATCATATACCCGTAACCGGGACATTCTTTTGATAACACCATTTCTAAAGCTAACTCCGTCTCTCCCCGTTCACTGAGCAGGTCGAACAAAAAGGAAGTGCCGAATATGCCGGTGTCTAGGTGCCCGCTCAGGTGATCCCGATAATGCCGCAATACTCGCTGCCATACTTGATCGGCATAGCCGTCGGGGACGCAGCCTAGAACGAACGGAAACAAATCCGCGCCTTGCCGTCCGATGGAATAACTAGCCGTTTCAGGACTGAAAAACGCCTCGTTAAACGATTCGCACACGAGACGATACAGCTCCGCAAACCGCTTGCGATCCTCTTCATAACCGAGGACCCCGGCAACCTTGGACATCATGCCTGCCGTATAGGCATAATAGAAGGTGCTCACCAGTTCGGGAGGAAGTTCGTTCTCTCCCGGGACGCCCCAGTCCCCCAAAAACCAACTGCCCGGCTCTTCGAATTCAACCAGATGACCTCCCCGATTACGAGTACCCAAATAATCAATCCAGCTTCTCATGCCTTCATAATGTTCGGCCAACAGTCGCCGATCCCCATATATTCGGTACATGATCCACGGTATGATCACATAAGCGGAACCCCAGGCAACCCCGCCTCCGCCCCCATTGAACGGGGCCGTGTGCGGGACAAAACCCGTGCTTTTATTCTGAGAATCGCCAATATCGCTGATCCACTTGGCATAGAAAGCAGCCATATCAAAATTGTAAACCGCCGCTTGGGCGGCTACATGGCCATCCCCTGTGTATCCAAGCCGCTCGCGATGCGGACAATCGCTAGGCACGCCGCCGTGCAGATTGGTCAGCTGTGACCAATGATAAGCATCTTGCACCTGATTCAGCAACGGTTCAGAGCAGGTGAACTGACCGATGTGCTCGACAGACGCATGCACGACAACGCCTTCGAGATCCGATAAATCCGGTACACCGGGATATCCGGATATCTCCACGTAACGAAAGCCATGCCAAACGAATCGAGGCTCATATTGCTCCGTTCCTTGTCCGTTCATAATGTAGGTATCGGCCTGTATTTGTCCGTCGCCTCCGCAGCTCCCCATATCAAGTGCACCGTCAGCCCCATGGTTTTCAGCAAATCTCATCGTGATCCGCTGCCCGGCGTTTCCTTGCATGCGAATGCGTACCCATCCCGAGATGTTTTGACCGAAATCAAATACATATACATTAGGCTGTACTTCGACGCGGGAGACAGGGGCGATCGTACCGATTTTTTGATCCGGGGGAGACAATTGAGCCATCAACTGCCCGATCGGCGAACGAACCAAGCGGGCAGGGTCCCACGAAGAATCATCGAAGCTGTTTCCCGTCCAACCAGGCTGTTCAAGCCGAGCATCATAGATCTCTCCATAGAAGACGTTATTGAACACAATCGGCCCGAAGCTGCATTTCCAACTATTGTCGGTCCGAATGCAGTCCACTGCACCATCCTCATACGTGATGACCAGCTGCAAAATCAACTTGGGAGCGCCATACCTCATGTTTCCTTCAACGGTTCTCTCCGTCTGGTTGTAGAACCCGTTCCCCAGCATGACGCCAATCGTATTTTCTCCCTGCCGAAGATGGCCGGTCAAGGAATGCTGAATATAATGGACCCGTTTGGAAGTTTGATCATCGAAAGGATACAGCAAACCTTCGATATGCCGGTCGTCATAATTCGTCCAATTGGGGACAAGGACATGCTCCCCTATCGGATTGCCATTCAGATAAAGCTCAAAATAGCCAAGGCCGGATATAGCCAGAACAGCGTGCTTCACCGTCTTCTCAATTGGAAAAGTTTTTCTAAATAACGGAGCCGCGAACGTCTCGTCGGCCCCGATCCACTGAGCGGTCCATTCATCCGGGCTAAGAATCCCCATTTCAAAAAAAGCAACCGCGTCAGCCTCGTATTGCCCTCCATCTTGATCCCAGCATCTGACGGTCCAGTAACAGCGTTGTCCGCTGACCAGCGGCTTGCCTGCATAGGCAATGTGATAGGTATCCACGGATTCGACTTTGCCGGAGTCCCATAATTCCCCGATCCCGGTAAGCACGTGTCTTTCCTCTTCCGACACGATAATCTGATAGGCCATCTGTCTTCGGTTGCGTTTAGAGGCGCTGATCTCCCAACTAAAGCGTGGCCATTTTGTTTGCACACCAACGGGGTTGTTCGTATACTCACACCGCAGGCGATCAATTTTGTCCATGGCACTGCTCCCTTTCCAGATAAGTAAGCGGTTTCATATTGATTATGCAATGGGGCTGCCGGAAGGCAGCCCCTGATACTCCACTTAATTCTTCGCCAAGAAAGCGTCGACCTGCTTCTGCAGTTCATTCTGGATTTTCCCCAGCACCGCTTCGCCCTCCTCTTTAAACTTGGCGAAGTATTCGTCCGGATCAAGCGCGCCGTTAAACAAACCGTTATAATATTTCGCTTGAATGGTCGAAAACTGGGCCACTTCGTTCTTCACAGGAGTCGGATCGAAAGTAAATCCGGTTAGGACGTCCTTGGTGAAATTGTCGGCCTGAGTAATAAATTGATTGTACTTCAAATTCTCATCGTCCGTGCCGGCCCACTCCCGCTCTAACGTCGGGTTCAGCATGAGCTGAAACGAAACAATACCGCCATCATTGTTCAAAGTTTCGTATTGATGCTCGCCGACGGCTTTCCAGTTCACGCCTTCAATGCCGCGCTCCAACAGGTCGTAATTCTCCTGCCGATTCGCCCAGTCCAGAAACATCATCGCACGGTCCTTATGCTTACTTGTCTTTACAATACAGATGAAGTTATCCATCTTAAAATTGGATATGTTCTTCCCCGGAGTGAGGTCAAACAGGCGAACCGCTTCCAACTCGCCGTTGGGCACGACCTGCTTCAACTGGTCATTGAACGATTCGGGAACACCAAAGACCATTTGGGGCGTAGCCGCGACTTTGTTCTGGAGCTGCATTTCCATCGGGCCGCTTTTATTTGTCAAGACATCCTGCGACATAACCTTGTCAACGAACAACTTGCGGACATCCTGGATATTGGACCAAATCTTTGGTTCCTTGGTTTCAAAGAAATTGTAGACTTTCCCATCGTTACCCTTGTAATACAACATCAAGCTGGCACCTGCAAAATTCGTCGGGCGAATATTCACGCTGGTATCGTCCCGAATCAGCCAGTTCACCCAGCTGTAGGTGACGTCGTCCGCACCTGCGAGCAACGGCGTGATATCGGGCATATTGTCGCGAACGGCGTAGAGATAAGCTTTCAGATCCTCATACGTCTTCACGGGCGGCAGGTTTAATTGCTCTCGTAAGTCTTTTCGGATGAAGACCGATCTTTGCTGGGTGTAGGCGCTGCCTAAGGGGACGCCGTAGATTTTGTCGTTGATTTTGTTCGCATCCCACATTTGCTGCGGTCTCGTCTTTAGTACATTCGGGCCGTATTCGTCCAGAAGTCCGCTCAATTCCTCGTAAAATCCCTGAGAAGCCATCGTGTCCAGATGCAGCCAGGGAGCATCGAAGATCAGATCCACGCTCTCTCCCGAAGCCAACATGACGTTGGTCTTCTGGCTAAGATCGGCGAAATCGATGACTGTAAATTTAACCTGTGTGTTTAACTCGGCTTTTAACCGTTTGTTGACTTCCGTCAGCACCTCATCAAAGTTGGCTCCCTTCGCCCCCGGAACGACAACCTCCAGAGTGACCGGGTCAAGGGATGAAGCGTTGGTTCCCCCTGAACTTTCCGGTGCGGATGCGTTCCCGCCGGATCCGGAACACCCGGATAAAGCGAGGGCTAGTCCGAGCAGCGCCGTCCCCCAAAATTTGCGTTTTGCAGCCATATAAATAACTCCCTTCTAACTTATCTTATATTTTCGCAGGCAAGCCCACTAGCCTTTTACCGAGCCGAGGGTCAAGCCTTTGACGAAATATTTCTGGACCATCGGATACACCAAAATAATCGGGCCGATCGTCAGGCAAACGGTAGCCAGCTTGACCCCCTCTGCCGGCGGCAGCGTCAGTACATTGCCGTGGTTCAGCGACGAAAGCTGCATCTGCGACATGAGCTGCCGCAGAAGCAACTGAAGCGGATACATATCGCTGTTATCAATGAACAAAAGCGACAGCCACCAATCGTTCCAATATTGCAGGGCGTAGAATAAGCTGATCGTCGCAATCACCGGCGTTGAGATCGGCCGGATAATTTTGAAGAAGATCGTCCACTCTCCCGCACCGTCGATGGTAGCCGATTCGTTCAACTCATAAGGCAACGAGCGATAGAACGAGACCAAGATAAACGCAAAGAACGGATTCATGACATAGGGAAGCACTAGCGCCCACAGCGTATCTTTCAGGTGCAGCCACTGAACGACCAGAAGATAGAAGCCGACGAGCCCTGAGCCGAATACCATCGGCACGTAGGTCATGAACGAGAGAAATCCGCCATACCGGTTCTTCGGATGGGCCAGAACGTAAGCATAAAGCATGGTGACGACGAGGCCAATCACCGTTCCGATCGCCGTCACGGTAAACGTGATGCCATAACTGGTGAACATTTGCTTGCCTTGAAGCAGGAAACGATAGGATTCCAAAGTGAACTCGTTCGGCCATACGGCGTATCCGTTCAGAGCCAAGCTTCGGGTGCTGGCGAACGAATTAACGACCATCAGCCAGAAGGGGAACAAACAAACCAGTGCAAATAGGGTCAAAAACAACCCAAACAGTCCTAACGCAATTTTGTCGGAGATACCGCTTATCCGCCGGACTTGGGCGGACCGGACCAAAGCAACCGGGCGATTCATATGAAGTTCACCTCCCTCAAAATCGAGAATAAAAGTCTGTGCTCAAAAAAACTAAAATAACCTGGAGTCCTTATCGATCTTCCGGATAAGCGCATTAAACGAAACAACAGCGATAAGTCCCATGATAGACTGATAAAATACGACGGCCGACGACATGCTGAAATTGCCAAGCTGCCTTAGCGCCCGATAAGAATAAGTATCGATGACATCCGTCGTAGGGAATAGAATGCCGTTGTCCCCGATAATCCCGTAGATCATGCCGAAATCCCCGTAGAAAATCCGTCCGACTCCCAAAAGGACAAGGATGATGATTTGCGGCTTCAGCAAGGGCAGCGTAATGTACCTCATCTGCTGCATCCGGGTAGCTCCGTCCAGCCGGGCACTCTCATAATAATCGGCCGAGAAACCGGTAATGGCCGCAATCAGAATAATGGAGTAGTACCCGGCGCTTTTCCAAATTCGAGTTAAAGTCAAAATGATCGGCCACACCCACGGGGTTTGGTACCAGTCGACGGGTTGAAGCCCACCGGCACTAAGAATGCGGTTAAATAGACCATCCGTATTGTTAAAAAGAATGAATGTCATATAACCTACGACGACCCATGAGATAAAATAAGGCAGAAAAACAACGGATTGGATCGTACGTTTAAACCATCTCAAGCGAATCTCATTCAAGAAGAGCGCGATGAGCATTGCAAAGACCATCTCGCAAATAATGAACAACGCATTCAAATACAACGTATTGACCGTAACTTGGATCCAATCCCGATTGGAGAAAAAAAAGCGGAAGTTGTCCAGCCCCACCCAATCGCTGCCCCATATGCCTTTGCTGATCTGAAAGTCCTTGAACGCCAGCAGATGTCCAGCCAGAGGAATATAGGAGAAAACGACGAGAAAGACGAGGCCCGGTATCGCCATCGTATACAAGTTCCGGTTCTTCACAAGCTCCTTCAACATGCTCAATTGGTAGTATCACTCCATTCTAGCTGGTCTGTCCGATGTGGCCATATCCTGACAGTGTTAATTATGAGCGGAGGGGAGTTCCAAAGCATAGTCCTCATTGCGTCACAAAGGGTGTTGAATTTAAGTATCGTACGGTCATTCGGCTTCGTGAATCATCTTAATTCGTACTGTGTCAAAATGAGGACTTCACACGGAAGTCGGGTTACGGCTATGATGAAGGAACAGTTAACAGTCAACTTATGAGTCACGGGGTGCAGGAATGAGATGAAGATCAAACCCTTTTTGCAGAAGACCTATTTTCGTACTTTTCTATTGCTAACCACTGTTCTGATCTGCTCCATGATTCCATTTGTCTACTTCCTATCTGCGGAATTCTCGAAGTACACCATGCTAGAGGTGCGCAGCAATTCGCAAAATGAAGTCAACAACCTAGCTTCGAAAGCCGACATGATTCTTGGCAACTTGAAAGCGTACGGGCTCAGCATGTACGCCGATCAAAACATTCAGAACTGGTTCTTCAATACAAGCCAAGATCCACTTATCGACCATGCTGCACTTGTCGCCCAATCCAACTTCATGTCGACCGAACCCCTCATCCAGCGATCTTATCTGATGAATGTAAAGCACGGTCTTGTCGTCGATTCCAAAGCCGGAATCGTACGTAATGACTCCTTTGCCGACCAGGACATGCTGGAGCGGGTGAAATCATTTCAAAGCCAATACTTGCGCTTCTTCAGCCATTCGCTGGATGGTTCGAACTGCCTGGCCCTTGTTCTGCCAGCAACTCCGGAGAAGCCGTCTGACTTCTATCTCGTGCTTCTGATCGATAAACCGCTGTTGAACAAGCTGATCTTCGGCGAAACAGTCACCTCGGAGCAAGACATTCGAATCCTCGACGAGAATGGGTTCGTCCTATTGGGCACGTCCAATTCGGCTGCGTTGAACGAACAGCTTTTTCAAGCGAAGCAGGATCATCAGGACAACAGTTTTCAAGTCCGGCTTCCGAATCAGAGATGGTACGTCAATACCGCCAAACTGACGACTGAAGATTGGTCGGTCTACTATTCAACCGAGTATCACATCTTGACCCGCCATATCGCTTTGTTCCAGCAAAAATTGATAGCGTATACATTGCTGCTATTAGGAATCGTCTCGTCTTTGTTCTTCTGGAGCTCGCATCGCTCCTTGCGTTCCATCACCTTTTTGTCGGAAAAGTTGAAGAAGAAGGTTGCATTCGCGAACCCCGCGTCAGACGCTAAAGCCGATATCCAATGGATCAACGACGGTATCGATTTGCTGCTGAACAACGTGGAGCAGCTCCATGCCTCCATGCGAAACCAATCCGAGCTCGTCCGAACGGAGTTCCTAGCTCAGTGGGTGCTGCACGGCTCGCCAGGCACCAGGAGCTATGAATATATTCGGTCCCGGACCAAACTGACTTCCTGCGAAGTTCTGTTTATGGCCGTTCTACGGATCGAAGCCTATAAGGCCTTCTGTGAACGTTACGATTTCCCTTCCCGTAAATTAATAAAATACGCCATCCGCAACATCAGCGAAGAAGTGATCTGTAACGGCCCTTATGCGGCCGAGGGCTTGGATATGGGCGGCGACCATCTCATCTTGATTATCGGCGGTCATGAGCGGGGCGAATTTCATCTGCAACGCCTTCTGGAGGAGACGCAACATCAGGTCGCGCGCATTCTCAGCATCGATACAACCGTTGCGGTCAGCAATGCCTATGACTTCGGCGCTAATTTCCGAAACGTATACGATCATATCTACGAATTGACGATGCTGCGATTTCTTAATGGGGAAAGACAGATTTTCCTAGAGAGCGATTATGAAGAGTTTATGGCAGGGTATCCTTCGGCGACCGAGGCGCTAGAAACAAATGAGATCATCAAGTCGATCCGCTGCGGCCGTCCTGAGACCGCTGTTGCGATGCTTCACCGGCAGATGAAGCACATTCATGAGCTGCCCTATCGCGACTGTAAGCTTTATCTGACCTATTTTACCTATGATCTGCTCAAAAATTTCAACAAGTTCAGCGTTCTGCATGAGATTAGCAGCATCCATCAATTGCTCGAACGTTTCAGTACGTTGTCCGAGTATCAAGCTTGGCTGGAAAGCATCGTCACAATGCTGGCGTCCGAGACCATAGCTCCGAAATCTTCGAGCCGCAAAGAAGAAATCGTCTTGGAGATCAAGGAATACGTGGATAACCACCTGCAAGATACGCAATTATCGATCGAGCAGGTCGCCGATAATTTCTCTTTCTCCGTAAGTTATATACGACAACTATTTAAGGAGATTAATAACGTGTCCTTGTCCGAGTATATCCTCCAAGAACGAATTGAGAGAGTGAAAGAGAAGCTGGTATCCAGCCAACTCTCGGTGCTGGAGATCGCAGATCAATGCGGATTCATCTCTAAAGGACATTTTTTCGCCGTATTCAAGAAGTTCACAAACCTTACTCCAAAGCAGTTCCGGGAAATTCATGGGGATGTCGAAGCTAGAAGTTCCTGGTAAAGATATTGCCGCCCAAGCCGAAGAGGACCTCTCCGGAAGCCCCATGGGCTTTTATCGGAAAGGTCCTTGTTCCGTTATCAACAATTATGCGCTCACTCTGGATGATGGGCCGTTCCTTGTACAGGCTCAAGCCCGAGCTTCGGATTTGCCAAATCAAGCTTGTACATCACTTGATTGTAGTTATACCGTGGTGTTGGTACATGATCTGTGAAGGTATTCGTATAAGTCCCTTCGAAGTAAATGACCCGGCCGCCGTCCTTGTTGAAGTATTTATGCTGAGCCACGTTATAAAAAGTATAGTTGTTATGCGTTACGATTTTCTTGGCCTTGGTCCAAGGGCCTTGGGGCGATGGAGCTTCCGCATACCAGATTTCCCCGAGTACCGATGTCTTGCCTTCGATCTGTTGCCCGATCATCACATAACGCTGCCGGTAATCGTTCCATTCGATGGAGCTTGAGGCGATTCGAACCGCTTCGCCAGTATCGGCATCTTTCAGTTGATAATATTGCGGATCGTCAGCTTTGAGCAGTCCAAGCTGGGTCAATTCCTTCTCTTGATCCTGGGTGAGCGGCGGGGTATCCTTTTTCCAGCCCCATACCAGGTTGCCGTTCTCGTCGCGTTCGAGCGAGGTTTGAGCCCCTTTGTAAGTCGTTCCTGGCGTAAGGCATGTAAATGATTCGTATTGAGTGTAATCGATGATGGCGTCATAGCTGGCCGCAACGCGCAAATTCGGCATCCGGTGCTCGGTAAAGAGCCAGTATCCCTTCCCGTCCTCCTCGTAATAGCTCGCCTGGCCGCCCGGATGGCGCCAATCGTCTTTGGAGGGGAATTGGACGACCTGTTCGAACTCCTTCTTCGTGTCGTTAAAGGCAAGAATGCCGAAAGCGCTGAGCTCGGGATTGTGCGTGCTATAGCCGGCGAGCAGACGCTCCTGTCCGGTGCTGTCCTTGGCAGTCATCAGACCGAATACCCAGGCTATACCTGCGCCATCGGGAAGTTGTGGCACCAAGCTTTTGACGAAACCGTCCTCTTTCGTAAAATAGTTCAGATTCACGCCGACATCCGGATCCAATCCGCCCTTATGCGGCAGTTCGGAAGTCGCTCCCGTCACGCGGAAGTTCCCCAGCGGATAAGCCGGTCTGTCGGTATCGCCCCAGAACCAGTACAGCTTATCGTTATACTCGATAGTTTGCACGGAATCCTGCCCCATGACCAGGCCGTTGATCAGCGGCTCCTGAATCGGTGCCTCCTGACCAAGCAGTACGCTGTCGCGATAGATGCCTTGGCCCGTAATCCGGTACAGGCGTTCGGCGATGTTAACCCGATTCATCTCGACCGTCATCATGCCCCCGGGTGCAATCTGTACGGCATACCCCCGGTTACCGAACATGTCGGCTGGGATGTCGTAGCCGTCACTCGATAGATGGAAGAATACCGTCTGATCCATTAGCCCGGGCTCATCGAATGCCACGACACCAGCACTGTCCGTGTAATACAGCACATTGTTCGTCGTCTTCAGTTGGACAAGAGGAATGCCCCGGCCGGTCTCGGCATCCACGACCTTGATCATGAACGGCTCCTGGACCATTTTCTTTTTGCTGCTCACATTTAGATCGGCGCTGCTATCCCCCGCCTGCATTGCCATCGCGGCACCCGGTGCCGTCATAACCATCAACATGACGCATGCCCATATTCCCGCACTTTTCCACGGTCTCAATTTCATTTCGTTTACCTCCCGACCTTTGTCGATTTGATAGAATGAAATCGCCACGCTGTCGAATATCATCTGTACTTACCTCTGATCACGTACTTTCCCCACACATCACCTCCCTGCTTATTGATACCGCGCCACGCCGCTGAGCGAATAGGGCAGGTCCGTTTCGTCATAATGAGCCTTGGCGGCAGGATCGCCACTCATGACGAACCTCAACTCCGCACCGCGGGTTAGCTCCTGATGCGTTACATATAGCCTGCTGATCGGCTCACCGTTCAACAGCAACTTCTTAACGTACCGGTTCGCCGGTTGATGACCTTCTGTTCGAAGCGAGATATTGTTGCCATTCTCCAGATGTAGCGTTGCCCGCGTGAACATAGGGCTACCCAGTACATATTCCGGCACGCCCGGACATAACGGATAAAGACCCAACGCGGCAAAAACATACCATGCGCCCATGCTTCCGTTGTCCTCGTCGCCCGGGAAGCCGTCCGGCTTTGCGCTGAACAGTTCCTCCGCAGCTCTCCTCACCCAGTATTGGGCTTCAGCCGGATAGCCGATGGCCGTATACAAATACGGAATGTGGAAGCTCGGTTGGTTGCTGATGGCGAACTGACCAAAGTCGACCGCAGCCATCTCCGACATTTCATGGATTTCTATCGGATAAGAGCCGATCCGGAATGTTGGCGCCATCGTCATCAATTCATCCAGCTTGGCCTTGAACAGCTCTCGTCCGCCCGCCGCCTGCGCAAGCCCCAGAACATCATGCTGAACCGCCCAGCTGCATTGCCAAGGACCTCCTTCGCAATAAGCGCCGCCCCATGCGAGCGGGTCGAACGGCTCCTCGCGACTCCCGTCTTCCTTCAGCGGGCGCATAAAGCCAACGGTCGGGTCGAACAGCTTCGAATATCCGCGCGCGCGCGCCATCAGAAGCTTATAATCCTCCTGTTTGCCCAGCCCCCGCGCCATCTGCGCGATGCAAAAATCGCCGTAAATGTAATCCAGTGTATTGTTCACGCTCTCGTGGTATCGGTCGCTCGGGAGATACCCAAGCGCCGCGTAGTCCGAGAAGCCTTTACGCCCTAGATGCGGCTGCGGCGCTTGCTCCAATGCATGCTTGCGAAGGCCTTCATAGGCAAGTTCCACATCGAAATTCCGAATTCCCTTCACGAAGGCATCGGCAAAGACGGCATCGATTAACGTCCCCGGCATCCCGCTCCGCTCGCCCGGAGACACCCACTTCGGCATCCAACCGCTCTCCCGGTATACATTCACCCAGGACTGAAGGATTTCGCTCAGAATCGTCGGGGCTAGTAGCGCGAGCAGAGGGTACTCCGTTCTGTACGTATCCCAGAAGCCGTTATCCGAATACATCGGTCCCTCGTGAACTTTCCCTGTGTAAGGACTGTAGTGAACCTTACGCCCTTCTTCATCAAACTCATGCCAGATTCGCGGGAACAGACCAGTACGGTACAAGCAGGAGTAGAACGTACGCAGTTTCTCCTCATCCTCGTCTTCGACCTCGATCCGGCCCAAATAACGCTCCCATTCCGCTGTCGCTTCGTCGCGAATTTCCTCGAACGACTTCGCGGCGATCTCGATACGCAAATTGCGGATCGCTTGCTCCACGCTGATAAAGGAAGTACCTATTTTTACATTCACCGTTCCAGATTCAGGCAGTTCCAGACCAACGAATGCACCTGTCCGTTCACCGATTCGGGTCAATTCCTCATACGACGTGTAGGAACCGTCGAACACGCCGCTCTGAGTTTCATCGATGGAACAGTCGAAATCGATGACAAAGTACATGGCGAAGTTGTCCGGCGCGCCGCCGACGTTACCCCTTGTAAAGCCGACAATGCGTCTCTTCTCCGGAAGGATCTCCATCCGGGACTCGCGGTTGAACGGCGCAAGGATCAGCCTTGCCGCTTCCTCCTTTCGCTTGAATCGCAGCCGCATACAGGCGCCCCGAATCGCTGGCGTCAACTCCAACTCGATTCCGTACCTCAAAAGCTCGTACCGGACATAGTCCGGTTTCACGATCCGATCTTCCGGACGAAAAGAGGATGCGCGGCGATCCGCCGCCAGATAGAGCGGCCCGGACTGCGGCATGACCGCGAGATGGCCGTAGTCGCCGATCCAGGGACTCGGTTGATGCGTCAGCCTAAGCCCTTCGAAAGTGCGATGATCCGGATGAAAAAACCAGCCGCCCGATGCTTCATTCGTCTGCGGGCTCCACGACGCCATCCCGAACGGGCGCGTGATGAGCGGCAGCGTATTGCCGCTTGAATACGAGAAGGTCGAGGCCGCCCCCTGCAGCGGGTTCACGTATTTGAGTTTGTTCATGGCGTCTTTATCCTTTCTTCCTCCCATTCGGCCGGACCCTGATCGTCTTCACCTCGAAAGGACGGAACTGAAGCGATACCTCTTCGCCCTCGTGCGGTAAATCCGCCAATTTCTCCTCCAGCATATTTGTCTCATATACCGCCGCAATGGGCAGCCCGAAGCGAAGCCCGCACGCTACAGAAGCCCCCTTGCTCTCGTATAGGCGCACGATCCAGTCGCCCGAACCGTCTTCGGCAAGCTTCACCGTTTCTGCGACCACATTTGCCTTATCGATGGCGAGCAAGGACTGCGTTTCATGGCATCCTCCGGCCACGAGACTAACCGGAAAATTTAACTCGTAGGCTTCCTTTACCACGGGGCCATCGAGGAACGGACCATTCCAGAAGGTGAATCCGTAAGTAAATTGATGTACCCCTTGATCGGACGTCTCATCCGGCCAGGTCGGAGCCCGAAGCAGCGTTAAACTCATGGTGTTATCGTCGACGGATATCCCGTATTTGCAGTCGTTCAACAGTGCAAAGCCGCGGTTCGCCTCTGCAAGCGCCGACCACTTATGCTGGACGACCTCATAACGGTCTGCATCATGTGGACGCGAAGCATGATTGGGTCTCTTGACGTATCCGAATTGAATTTCCTGCAGCGACTCATTCGCATGAACTCGAACCGGGAAGTCGACTTTCAGCAGCTTATTCTTCTCTTGCCAATGGACCGTCGTATGGAATTCAACCCGGCGGCTGCCGGCGCGCAGCCGGATATCTTGGATCAGGGTCGATTGGTTTATTTGGCGTTCCACCCGGATATTCGCGAAGAGCGGGCCGTTCGCGGTAACGGATACCTTGGCATTTTGATTTAACTCGATCGGTGCCAAGCGGTAGCGCCGATCAATCTCCCAAGCATCGAAATCCGAATTCTGATCCCGATACATCCGCATGACATTACAGTTTTCCGCCGCCCAATCCGTCCCGGTCTCTTTGTCAAAAATACGCGTGATCTCGCCCTGTTCGTTCATTTCGAGCGCGATCCATTCGTTCTCCAGATGCGATTCCGTCGCAATGACTGCAGGCGCTGCAGGCGCTTCCGCCGCTTCCGTTTCGACCTGGTACGTCGACCATCCCATGGAAGGAGCCTCCACCTCGGCATACCATGCGCCTTCGTACGATTGGACCGGCAGAGCGGCTCCGTTCCCGTCCGATAATCCATGGACGCCGGCGGGCAATGCGACCAGGTCCCTTCTGGGCCAAGATAGCGAGTTAAAGACGGTAACCCGGGAAGCATCGTCGTCCGTAATCGCCTCTCTTGCCGTTGAAGCCAATCCGTACACGTTCGTATTCAGTTCCGTCAGAGCAAGCTGCGCCTCTTCATGGACGCGATGAATGGATGATCCCGGTAGAATATCGTGGAATTGGTGCAGCAGAAGAATCTTCCACAATTGAGCCAGATCCCCTTGAGGGTAAGCCCTCTTCTGAAGCAGCTCCCCTGCCACCCCCCATAACTCCGCTTCGCGGAAGCCGATTTCCGCCTTCCGGTTCAGCTTCTTGATGATCGCTTGAGTCGTATAAGTCCCGCGGTGAGCAGGATAATAGAGTTCACCGACGTATTTGACGTCAGGGATGCCTTTCTCGATCTGATCCTCGAAATATTCGATCGGTGATCCGTGTTTCGTCTTGGGAACGCCTTCCAAGTTGCCCAGCCTGCGCATAAACTCGAGATCGTCCCGATTGGAGCCGCCGCCTCCATCCCCGTGTCCGAACTGGGTGAGCCGAGTAGAGATCCCTTCAAGCTGGACGCGATCGCTCCACTGATGGATTAAGAAAGACGGCTTGATCCGAATCGGGTAGTCGTCGCCGTAGTTAAGCAAATGCGTCAGGACTTGAGAACCGTCAATCCCTTCCCACAGGAACGTATTATGCGGGAACGGATCCGCAACATTATCATAGGTACCGAACAATTTCACGGAGCCGAAATACTTGATTCCGCAGCCCTTCATAATTTGCGGCAGATTCCCGGAATAGCCGAACACGTCAGGCAGCCATAGCATCTCATTATCCACGCCAAACTCTTCCTTAAAGAAGCGCTTTCCGTGCATGGCCTGGCGGATCAAGCTTTCCCCGCCAGGCAAATTCGTATCGGGCTCTACCCACATGGAACCCTCGGGGATGATCTTCCCTTCCTTCACCGCTTGTTTGATGCGCGCATACAACTCCGGATATAACGTCTTGACCAACTGGAATAAATACGGCTGACTCTGGGTGTATCGATATTCCGGATATTCGTCGATGAGCGCAAGCTGATTGGACATCGTTCGTGCAATCTTCCGTTTCGTCTCTTCTATCGGCCATAACCAGGCGACATCTAAGTGGGACTGACCCATAAGGTATAGGGTAGGCACCGTTGAACCGTTCACGCAGGCCAAGAGCGGCTTCATGATTTGCCGGCACTGCTTTGCATTCTCTTCCAGCGATTCTTGACGTAAAGTGAGATCGATTGTGGCAAACACCCGGGTTAGGCAACGGTCGATTTCCGCTACGCGAAGGGATTTGGCATCGAGATGATTGCGCAGATCATATAAGCACTCCAAATCGATAAAAAATTGATACACTTCCTCTTCAAAAATACAGAGCTGCGACTCTCCGAACACAGGCTGCGTATCCGAATGGCCGGCATAGGCTTCTGCAACAATATCGAAGCACTCCCCCGCTTTCGCCGAACGCGTCAATGTAACGTAATGATGGTTCAAGTCCTTAGCACCGCTAACAATCCCGTTTATATACACGGTCGCTTCGGAACCAAAATCAAACATGGCCACTAGCCGTTTACCTTCCGCTTCCTTAGGAACAACGGCGGTTCCTCGAAACCATCCATATTCCCAGTTATCTCCCCAACGTTGGCCCGTGTCCATACTCTGGAACGGTTGTCCGTCCATCTCATGAATGAACAACTGTTCTCTCGTCGTAAAACCGGAAAAATCGATGGGCGAGACCTTCGTGATCATAAATTGATCCTTTTTATTCAAAAGCTTTTCAACATGAAATAAAATCTCTTTCTTGTCACTCATGTTTCTTCTCACATCCTATGGTTTCTGTAGTAAGATCGCTTAGTTGGAAATGGCTCTTTTAGCGGCATCGTTATAGATTTGTAGCACCTCATCGATGTTGCCCATTTTATGAATCTTATCGATGAACGCCTGCCAATTGTCGAAACTGTTCTTCCCTGCTACAAATTTGGCCTGTTCTTCCGTTACGAACGTTTTGACCGGGTTCATGATCTCCGAGATTCGCTGACTTTCGTCACTCGTAAGTTGAATCGACGGCTCACTCAGCCAAGAAGGAACATACTCGTTCTCAGGCATTGGCAGACTTGTCAGAAACTTAGCCTTCTCGATAGGCACCTCTTCGTATTTGCCGTCAAATACCGTATAATCCGTCGCGGCAAAGTCCACGAACGCCCTTGCGTCGCTCACCATTTGCAAACCAGGGTTATAATTTCGACTTGCCCGCATGCCGTATTTATCTCCCTCTAACCAAGGGTCCTTGGCCGTTTTCAACGAATCGACAAAGGTCGGAACACCGTCTTCCCCAATGGTATAGGTCGTGCCTTTAATCCCCCAAGTGATCAGTTCAATCATTTCATCCGTATATTGATAATCAATGAATTTGATCAATTCCTCCGGATTTTTCACTTTCGAACTTACACCGTAAGCTCCCCAGCCCAAATCCGGGGAATTGCCGTTGACGACCTCCTGCCAGGCTTTTCCGTATTTCGGATTTTCAGGGTAGATCGACACAGCAAAAATCTTGCCGTCATTGGCAGTTCTGGTGTACTCGCCTGGGGTGGTGAACCATTGGGTCAGCCACATGAGGTTGTCGCCGTTCAATGCTTTTCTTTTCAACGTATCGTCCGTATCAATCGTGTACTCCGGATCCAACAGCTTTTCTGAATACAGCTTATTCGCATATTGGAGCGCTTCTTTATAGCCTTCATCCAAAACTCCGTATACATATTTCTCGCCATCCCAGAAGATGTCGTCCCGAATGTGATTCGCCGAGAAGAGAGATCTCAAGCTATTCCATTTTGTAGCGACGGGAAATTTGTCGGGGTAAAGCGCTTTGAGCTTCTTGGCCGCGTCATAAAATTCATCCAGGGTTTCCGGGATTTTGATATTATTTTCCTTAAACACGTCGTAGCGATAAGCGGACGTATTCTGAATCAGCATGCCGCGATCCTCCGGGAAACGGGGGGTGGAGGTTTCCTTAAAGGTATACATCTTGCCTTCGGCATCCGTTACCCGCTTCATCCCGTTCTTTACTTTGCTAATGTAGTTCATATAGTTTGGCATTAAGTCTTTATATTGAGCTAACTCCAGAAGCTGGCCTTGTTTGGCCATCTCAGTAGTGTCATAGAATAAAGGTGTTACGAAGAAGTCCGTCAGATCATCGCTTGCGATCATGAGTTTGACCTTCTCGTCATACTCGGAAGACGGAATATAGTTATAGTCGATCTCTACCTTCTTGCCCATATAAGCTTCCATCCGTTTATGCCATTCTTTGCCCACCATACTGTTGGGATTATCTACGCCGTTCGACGGCAACGTTACCGAGAATCGCATCACCTCTTGCTCGTCTTCGTTGGTAGCAACATTTTTGGAACCACTTGAACATCCGGACAAAGCCAGCAGCGTAACCAATCCAAGAACCATTACTTTCATCCATTTACTCATTTGATTTCCCCCTAATTTGACAAATAGACCGCTTAACCCTTAATGGAACCCACGAAAATCCCTTTGGTAAAATGCTTCTGGAAGATCGGGTAAATACACATGATCGGAAACATCGTGATGATGATGACGCTCATACGTACCGCCTTCGGATCAAGCGCTTCCCCTGGGGCATTGATGGCAACTGCACCGCCCCCCACCCGTCCCTGAATGGCGGTGGTATCTAACGTAAACAAATAGTTTCTTAATACCATCTGCAAAGGATACTTATCTTGGTCTCGCAGATAGATCAAGGCTTCGAACCAGCTGTTCCAGCTTCCCACCAGACCAAACAGCGCAAAGGTTGCGATGAGCGCCTTGGACAGCGGCAGGATGATTCTGAATAGGACAACCACGTCATTAGCCCCATCGATATAAGCTGAGTCTTTCAGTTCCGACGGGATGTTCAAAAAGAAGGTGCGAAATAGAAACACGTTGTAGGCGCTGACCGCACCAGGAAGTATCATGACCCATATCGTATCCAGCAGATTTAGACTCCGCATCAGCAGATAGGTCGGGATCAGGCCGCCGCCGAAGAACATCGTAACCATGAGGAACAGTGTAAGAGACTTCTTACCGGCAAACCCGGGAATCGTGAGAGGATATGCCATCAACGCCGTAAACAACAGCATAATGCCCGTAGAACCAGCTGCGTAGATGATCGAGTTCAAATATCCTTTGAAAATGTACGGATCTTGAAATACGGTCGAGTAAGCCTCCAGATTAAATCCTTTAGGCCAAACGGTGACGCTTCCGGAAGAAATAAATCGCGTGCTGCTTAGCGAGGTTGCGATGATATGTAAAATCGGGTACAACACGACAATTAAAATGAACAGCATGATAACGATATTGATCACATCGAAAGCTCTTGAACCGAAGCTAACCTTTTTCATTTTCCCACCACCTAGAACAAACTCGTCTCTGACATCTTCCGGCTGAACCAATTGGTAAAATAAAGAATAATGAACGAGATCAGCGACATGAATAACCCAATGGCCGTCGTGTATTCATACTGAGCCCCCAAGATCCCTTGGCGATAAACATAGGATCCAATAACATCCGCGACTTCGTACGTCTCGGGTGAGTAAAGTAAAATGATCTTCTGAAAATCGCTCCCGAGAATCCCGCCCACGGCAAAAATCAATAGGATAATCGTCGTTGGTTTCAGCGAAGGCCAAGTGATATGCACGACCTTCTTCCAACGCCCAGCCCCATCTACCTCGGCTACGTCATAGAGGGTTGGATCAATGCCGCTTAATGCAGCAAGGTAGATAATTGTGCCAAAGCCTACGCCTTGCCATATGCCGGAAGAGATAAATATGGTTCGAAAATAGTCCGGCTCCAGAAGAAACATCACCGGATCTCCACCAAAAAAGGTCAAAATATGGTTAAACAAGCCATCCCTTGCCGTAAATTCCTTTAGCATTCCCGCTACAATAACAACCGAAATAAAGTGAGGGAAATAAGATACCGTCTGTACAAACTTCTTAAATCCCTTTTTCTTTAGTTCGTTAAACAGCAAAGCCAATATAATCGGTGCTGGAAACGACCAAAATAACGTATACAAACCGAGAAGTAAGGTATTCTTTAATACCCGGAAAGCCATGGGGTCATTAAAAAAGGATGTGAAGTATTTAAACCCCACCCACTCACTTCCCCAAATTCCTTTAGAAGCATTAAAGTCCTTGAAAGCGATTAGAATTCCGTACAACGGAAAATAGTGAAAGATTAACAGCGTCAGAAAGCCTGGAAGCACCATAAGGTAGAGATACCGGTGCTTTATGATCCTGGACATCAGCCTGTTATTGATTGTCTGCACAACGAACACCTCCTGACTGTTAAAATGTTGTGACAGATAGTGCGTTGATGAAGTCTCACCGAGAAACGTAAACCGAATCGCCTATATCTCCCCATTTGTAAGCGCATACATTTCACCCCCAGAGCAAACCCTTAGATAGCCAATAACGGCAAGATGCCTAGGTTACCGGCTTCTTCCCCACAGATATGACTATCATTAAGAGAATAAGTTATTATGCTAAGTAGAAAATAACACATACTATTTAACACGTCAACAAAAGTATTTATTATACATTTACCAAAGTTAGTATGTTATCTATGTGCTGATCCAAACTGGCGATACCTATGGGGCGTGAGGCCATGCTTTCGTTTAAACAAGTCGTAGAAGTAACTGACATTATCGAGCCCGATCTCCATGCTGATCTCCAAAATGTCCATATCCGTGTTAAGGAGTAAATTCTCGGCGTAGGACAATCTTAATTCATTGATATACTGGGTCGGAGACATGCCGAGACATTGCTTGAACATTCGGCATACATAGGCATGCGACTTCCCGGACAATTGAACAAGGGCCGCCGTTCCCCGAGTGAAGTGCTCCTTCTTTCTGGCTTCTTTGCATAGGGTCCTAAACCATTCCGGTTGTCCGGTTAAATCAACGGGATCATCTTTGGCCTTGATGTACCTGGAGAACAGGTCAGTCAATATGGCTCTGACTTCCGCCTTGACGGACAGCTTCTTTTCCTGCGGGATCAAACTGAGCTGATCGAGCCGATATCGCACATATTCCTTCTCTGTCTTGGACAGCAAGGTCGAAGGCGGCATGTCAGGCACAAGCAGCCAATCGCTGGGAAACCCTTCTCCCAAAAAGGCGATCAGTTCGTCCAGCACCTCCCGGTGAAACGACAAATTGATAAACTGGCAATCGCCATCCGTTTGCTCATAGTAATGAACATCCCGATCGCGTATGAAGACGAGAGTATTCTCCTGCAGCAACTGTCGGTTGCCGTTAATAACGTGTACAACGCTTCCCTTCAGGATCAGAAACAGCTCAAAGAAGTCATGAGTATGCATCCCGATGGTATCTTTCACCGATGCAATCAATCGATAATGCGCCTGAATTTCAGCATCAATACCGTCTACCGCCAGAAGCTTTAGCATTATGAACTCCCCCTTGTTCATCTATCAATATGGACCCTGACTTAACCCTCTGATGTCAAAACACCATAAAACAATCCAAAATGGAGCAAGATTTAGCGCCAAACTTTCGATTAGGATAAAGTTGTTATCGAAACCCCGGAAGGAGAATTTCTCAGATGAATTTATTAGATCTGCGTAAGCAATTCGAAGCTACCAAGCGCGTCTTTGAGAGCGCCAAACTGATCTTCCACGGCGTTCAAGGTTACGATGTCTATAATCCTTCCATTCCATTTGAGTGGAATGGCAAGCGTTATATTTTTGGACGCATGGAGAAGCGTCACGAGTGGGCGAGGTCATGGGTTCGCCTGTTTGAAGAAAGCGGCCCGGACGAATGGACGGTTGTGCCGGATACGATGATTTATCAACTTGAAGATCCTTATATCAGCGTGATCCATAAACAGCTCGTATTAGGCGGTACGCACGTTCGTTACAAGCAAGGACGTCTCGATACCTTTTACGGTTATTTCTATAAGGGCTATGACCTGCATGATCTCTTCTATTTCACGACGGGCCCTGAATACATGAAGGATATTCGGCTGGTGGAGCTTCAGGACGGAAGGATTGGCGTCTTCTCGCGTCCGCGCAGCGAAAAGGTACGTAAGCAGTTCGGGAGCGAATCCTTAGTGGGATTCACGATCATTAACCACCTCGACGAACTGTCTCCGGAAGTTATCGAGAGCGCCGAGAATATCAGCGGGTTGTTTCAAAAGGATGAGTGGGGCGGTTGCAATCAGGCGTACTTGCTTGAGAGCGGGAAGATCGGCGTAATCGGCCATATCTGCTATGCTCAGGAGGACCGATCCACCTATATGAACATGGCGTTTGTTCTAGATCCGCAGACGAATCAATTTTCGGACCTAAAAATCATCGGCACACGTCCATGCTATCCCGAAGGCCCCGCCAAGAAGCCGCATCTCACCGACTGTGCATTTACCGCAGGGATCGAAATGCGTCCAGACGGTAAGGTCAATTTGTACAGCGGCATCGGGGACACCGAAGCCGCCCGCATCGTGATCGACTACCCCTTCGAAAAGGAAGGCGCCATCATAACCTTCTAAATGAATTTCCCCATCCTTAAGCTGCTGGTTATGCCAGCGGCTTTTTTTATAACATGGTAAAGACAATACCATCCACTATTGCAAATCCACCTCTCCGAAAGTTATTATAATAAGTAAATCAAAACACATACCTTTATACGACCACATCGTAATATAAACCTTCTGTAAATTCAATCCTTCTCTAAGAATTTGCTGGAATCTAGCTAGATTTCTTAAATTTACGCTTAGATTCGACAAGAATCTTCAGTTGTTTCAGTTTAAGTACGTATACTTTTTAAAACGGATTGGGCTATAATTAAAGAAATGCTGATATGAGGTGAACCTAATTGAGCAAGAAGGACCTGGCCCTGCCAAAGTACCAAATGGTGAAAGACTATGTCTTATCCCAAATCGAAAACCAGGAATTTACGGAGGATGAACGGATTCCAAGCGAGTCCGAATTCTCCAAGCTGTTGGATGTCAGCTCGATTACAGTCCGAAAGGCTCTTTCAGAGTTGGTAAACGAGGGGGTCATCTATCGTGTCAGAGGGAAGGGAAGCTTTGTCGCCAGCCAAGCAGCAGCCGTTCCAGACAAGACCTCCAATCTGGTTGCCTTCGTCATTTCCGGCATTGAACTGTACGATAGTTCGTATTTGCAAATCATGAGAGGGATCCAGTCTTTTCTAGGCAAGCAAGGCTGCAAGCTGATTATCGAATTTGTGGAGAATGATTTCGAACAAGAACGGGAACTTATCCTGGGGTTAATTCAGACGGAGCTAAGAGGGATTTTGATTTATTCCTCCGATCCGGAAGCTGCGAAGGGCTACCTTGGGGAAATTCGGAAAAGGGGAATTCCGTTCGTCATGTTGGACCGCTCCCCTTCCGGCTATCCGGTGAACGTCGTCACCTGCAACAACCACGATGGAGCCTATGAAGCCGTCGAATACTTGATTAAGCAGGGGCATCGACGTATTGGATTTGCAGCTTACGATTACTATCTTAGCCCCGAGGTTGACAGATATCACGGTTATCGGAATGCCATGACAAATGCATCCCTTCCGATTCCCGAATCCCTCTTATTCCTGAATAAAGATATAGACTACACAATGATGGCGAGTCTCATCCGAAACGGGGAAATGACCGCCCTGTTCTGCGCCAATGACAAGCGAGCACTTGAAGCCCTTGAGCAGCTTACATTGCTTGGCATTCGTATCCCAGAACAAGTGTCCCTCATGGGATTTGACGATTTTGAGAGCTCCAAATTCGCCAAGGTTGCCTTGAGCACCGTTAAGCAATACTTCGATACCATTGGTTACGAGAGTGCCAAGTTGCTGTTTGAAATTACCGAAGGGACATCCTACGGGAATAAGAAAGTCATGTTACCCACCAGCCTCGTCCTGCGTGACACGGTCAAGTCACTCAAGGGATAAGGCTAGGAGCAGATGGGCAATCGTTTGTGATCGTAGAAATCGATTGCCCCCTCACTTCGAAATATCCAAAAACCCCTCCCCAAATACATCCCGCACATCATGGATCGTAAGGAACGCGGCTTGGTCGATGGAGCGGACGATTCTTTTTAGCGTGGACACCTCTTGCTTGCTGATGACGATGTACAGGACTTCCTTCGGGTTCTTCGTATAGTAGCCGTGGCCCGACAAGACGGTTACGCCGCGGTCCATTTGGGTGATGACCCTCTCGGCGATGTCGTTTTGCTTCTCGGAGATAATCGTGACGGCTTTCTTGGGATTCAGACCCTCGATCATGAAGTCCATCACTTTCGTGCCTACATATAAGATTACGATCGTCAGCATCAGCTTCTCCGCGCCAATGATGAAATAGGAGGAGAATGCTACGATCAGATCGAAAAACAGCAGCGCATAGCTGATATTCCAATCGAGATATTTATTGGCGATCCGGGCCAGGATGACGGTTCCTGCTGTCGTCCCGCCAACCCGTACGATCAGACCGATGCCAACCCCCACGATCACGCCGGCGAACACCGCATTGATGGTCGGCTCGTTCGAATCGATCCGCCAGTTTTCCGTCAAATGCAGGAACAACGAGTTAAAAGCGACGGCAATCACCGTATAAATCGTCGTCCGCCGATCCAGAAATTTATACCCGACGATAAGCAGCACGCCATTAATCACGATATTGACCACCGACGGCGACCACTGATACAGGTAGTACAAAATAATCGTGACCCCCGTGACGCCCCCCTCGCCGAAGTCGTTCGGAATAATAAACAAATTGACGGCCAGCGCAAACAGAAAGGCCCCCACAATAATAATAGCGATATCCGCAATTCTCTTCTTCATCTCTACTCTAATCCTCTCTCCACCACATCTCTATCTTAACAACCAGAACATCGTAGCGATTCGGATTTGGAAAGTCAAGATGACTTTAACACATTACTTCTCTAGTTCATTCACATGGAAAAGGAATGGAGCACCAAAAGAGGAATAGAACAAATCTACACATCCCCTCCCCCAAAGCCGCCCTTTTGCAACAAATCCACGCATTTTCCGGCAACGCCTCTGCGGACTTTGGTCCTATGCTATAATTTGAGGAAAAGACACCTGCGACCGCACAGGAGGCATGCCGCATGGCTGGATTTACGCGTTACCTGATCCCCCAGAAGTTGAAATATCGCCTGTTCATGGCGTTTGTTTGCTTGATTCTTCTACCCTTCTGCGCCTTGAATTTGTACAACTACCAGCGCATCGAGACCCTGGTTCAGCAAAAAATCAGCCAGCAAAGCCACTCCCAATTGGAGCAGATGTACCGGACCTTGGAGGACCAGATGGGCATCGCCTTCAAGACGCTAATCTTTCTGAAGCAGGACGACTCCGTGAAATCCGTGCTTCGAAATCCGGAGCAACACGACGGGATGGAAAATAAACGGATCATGGAGAATATTTTCATGAACCTGAACAACAGCTTCTTCTTGTACAACCCTTCCGTCTACTTCATGATTTTGGATATGAATGAAAGCGTATACACTTCTTACCCGCCCCGGGATGCCCTGGTCTACGACAAGCTTAGAGAACACCCCGGCTTCGACCGGCAGGCGATGAACGCCAACGCGTACCATTGGGTCCCAAACGACCCGAACTATGTGCTGCGGGACGTCTCGACCAGCACCTATTTGCTGTCCTTATACGCCTATTTAGGCGATAACCCGAACCGGCCTTACGGCATGGCCCGCATCAGCATCGACTATTCCTCTTGGCTGCGCTCCGTCCATAATCAATCGGATCTGCAGCAACAGTATTTCCTGATTACGCGCGCAGGAGAGGAAATCTCCAAGTCGGTGCCGGATGCGGTGCTGCCCGAGAAGGTGATGGCGGAAATCGCCAAGCAGCCGGACCGGCAATACTTCATCGACAAGGACTCCAACTCCCTGGTCAATTACATCTATGTGGAATCATTAGACTGGTACATCGTGAACCGGATTCCGCTGCCGATCCTGTTTAATGAGATTGACGCGTTGAAACGGCAGTATTTCACGACGTTTTTCATGCTGATGGGGGCTTTTCTGGTCATGACCTTCGCGATCGCTGCGACGATCACCCGTCCGTTGTCCCATTTGCAGAACAAAATGATGGCGGTCGTCCGCAAAAATTTGAAAATCCGGCTGCCGGAACAAAAATTCCGCGGGGAGATCCTGGACTTAACCCGGACCTTCAATACGATGCTCGATGATATGGACGCGTTGATCCAACGCCTGAAGACGGAGGAGCGGCAGAAGGAGGCCGTTCATTTTCATATGCTGCTGGCGCAGATGAACCCGCACTTCCTGCTGAATACGTTAAATACGATCAAATGGAGTGCTATTCGCCAGGGAAACGAAGACATTACTGAGATCACCCTATCCTTAGGTAAGTTACTGGAAGCCAGTCTGAATTCGGAAAAAGACCTAGTCCATCTCCAGGACGAAATCGAGCTGGTACAGGCCTATGTGCATATTCAGCAGGTTCGCTACAATCACCGGTTCGAGGTTGCTTACACGTTGGAGGACGAAGTCGTCTTTGCGCTGGTGCCGAAGCTGAGCCTGCAGCCGCTCGTCGAGAACGCCATCATGCACGGAGTTAGCCATCTGACCGGTCCGGGCCGGATTGAGATTCGCGTCCGACGCGAGGGGCTAGCCCAACTGACCGTCGAAATCGAAGATAACGGGATCGGTATGGCGCGTTCGGCCCAAATCAAGAAGACGCGGAAGCGGCCGGGCATCGGCCTGGACAACGTTCGGGAGCGGCTGCGGCTGCTGTTTAAGGAAGAAGGGCGCATGGATGTGGCGTCCTCGGATCAAGGGACGCGGGTTCGGTTTACGATTCCTTTATTGCTATCAACGCCTTATGCGAAAAGCCACCAAGAAGCAGCGCTGGCGAAGGAAGGACATCCCCTGACGCTGCCGCCGGGGGATGCCGCGGCCAACGATCCGAGAGGAGGTCAATAACATGTGGAAAGTGCTGCTGGTCGAAGACGAAGTGTTCGTTCGCGAATCGGTTCGTGAAATCATCGCTTGGGAAGAGCTCGGATTTACGGTGGCAGGTGAAGCCGGCAACGGCGGTGAGGCGCTCGAGATGATCCGGCGCGACCCGCCTGATCTGGTGCTCGCAGACATCGTCATGCCGGAGATGGACGGCGTAGAGCTGCTCCGCCGCACTCGGGAAGAGGGTTATCATTCTCGCTTCATCATGCTGACCTGCATCGGCGAATTTGAATATGTACGGCAGGCGATGGAATACGGCGCTTCCAATTATATTCTGAAGCTGTCGATGAGCGTTAACTCGCTGCGGGATACGCTGCGCAAAGTGAGCACGGAACTCGCTAGGGACGGCGGCGCGGAGCCGGCAACTCAGGAGATCGGCGAGGCGAATCCGCAGGCGGTATCGGCATCTGCAATGGAATTGGCAGCGGCATCTGCTTCGGCCGCTTCAAACCTCAGTCTGGCCGGAACCGCAGTAAGCATCTCCCATCCCGAGGTGTGCAAAATTATCGATTACATCGCCGAGCATTACGCGCAGGACATCACGGTCAAATCGATGGCCCAATACGTCATGATGGGCGAGAACTACGTTAGCGCCTTGTTCAAGAAAAAAACCGGACAAACGCTGATCCACTACCTGCACCGCATCCGGGTGGAGAAAGCGCAGGAATATCTGCTGCACACCGATCTGCCCGTTCACGAGATTGGTCAACGGGTGGGCTTCATCAATGACAACTACTTCATCAAGATCTTCAAACGCCTCACCCAGCAGACGCCCAGCAAATACCGGCAATGGAACAAAACCGCCGAATAGAAGAAATCGATGGCGCAAATCCCCCGTTTCCGGACGCGCAATTGCATCGTTTTGTTCCGTGAACTGAAGGGATATGTAGGTTCAATTCCGCTCCCGTCCCCTGCTACGATGAGGGGGATTCAACCATCAACGATATAGGGAGGTCTTTACCCGTGAGAAACAAAAAAGGATGGGCCGCACTGCTGCTCTGCACGCTGCTGATCGGCCTGCTGGCTGGCTGCGGCGGCAATAACAGTAATGGGGCGAAGGGAAATTCGGGAGCGGCAACCCCAGATTCGAAAGCGCCTTCATCGGGCGAACCGATCAAACTGACGATGTGGGGCGGGGTTCCGCCGGAAGCCGGTCCGCAAGCTGTAGTAGACGCGTGGAACGCCGCGCACCCCGACGTGCAGGTCGAATACGTACGGTTCGTGAATGACGACGACGGGAACCTGAAGCTCGATACCGCGCTCGCCACGGGGCAAGCGGTCGATCTCTACGTGAACTACTCGGTGACGCAGGCGGCCAAACGGGTCGAGTCCGGCACGGTGCTCGATTTGAGCTCTTTTTCCGACTACAATATTGACGAGAAGATTGGCTCCAACGCAGCCACCTGGAAAATCGACGGCAAGTATTACGGCATCCCCACTAAGAAAAACGTTCAGTTCTTCGCTTTAAACAAGGATGCATTGGACGCTGCGGGACTCACGGTGCCGAAAGCTTGGACCTGGGACGAAGCCCGGGAATACGCCAAAAAGCTGAAAGCTGCCGGCTTTAAATACGGGCTGGTGCAGCATATGGAACCGTTCGCCGATCCGATGGATTCGGTTCTGGAGAAGAACGGCTACGTCAAAGAGGACGGCGGCTCCAACATGGACCACCCGCTCGTGCTGAAATGGCTGGAAACGATGAACGCCATGATGAAGGACGACCAAACCACGCCGCCGCTTGGCGAGCAACTGACGTCCAAAATGCCGGTGGAAAACATGTTCCTCGGCGGTGAAGCCGCGATGATCAACATCGGAGAATGGCTGCTGCGCAGCTCCAATAACATGAAGGACTTCCCTCGCGACTTCAAAATCGCGTTTGCTCCCGTCCCCCGACTGGCGGAGAACGAAGCCGATTTCATCACCAGCGGCGGTGTAGGCGACTTTATCTCAATTAATGCCAACTCGAAGAACACGGAAGCGGCTTGGGAGTTCCTCAAATGGTACGCCGACGAAGGCATGATGCCGATGGCTGCCGGAGGACGGTTGCCTGCCTCGTCCGCGGTCGATCAAGACGCCGCGATCCAAAGCCTGCTCGGCGAATATGCGGACACCTATGACCAGGAATCGCTGGAATTCGTCCTATACGGAAACCAAACTCCAACCTTCGTCCGCAAGCTTCCACAGGAAATGGTGGACATGCGCTCGCAGGAATACGAGAAATTCTTCCTCGACAACCAAACCGCCGAGCAAACGGTGCAGGCGATGGTCAAACGTCATAATGAGTACCTGAAACAAAACAAATAGCAAGTTTAGAGAAGGTCCGGCTGGGTGCAGCCGGGCTTTTCTTTTTTTGCGAAATAGAACATATCTACATCTCCCCCACGCCGTCCTGCAGACCGCCTGAGAAATGCGTATTTCTGTAGCATGAGGTCGGTGGTTTTGTTCCTTATAACGGCCCGCCCCCTCCTGCTATGCTGAGGACATAACCGAACTTTCAAGCCCAAGAGGAGTGGAGCCATGTGAAAACATCGTGGATGAAAAGGCAGCAATTGCTGGGATACGTGTTTATCGGACCGAACATGATCGGCGTGCTGCTGTTTTTTATTTTACCGGCCATTTATTCGTTTTACCTGATGTTCACGGATTACAAGTTCATGAAGCCGGGCACCCGGTTCATCGGACTCGCCAATATCCAACGCATGCTGGGGGACGAAGTCTTCTATATCGCGCTAAAAAACACCCTGATCTTCCTGCTATCAGTGCCGGTGTCGATCGGGTTGGCTTTTGTCGTGGCGGTGGTCTTGAACCGCTCCGTGCATATGAAAAAGCTGCTGCGCGCCTTATACTTCATGCCTTACATCACCAGCGGCGTCGCCGTCGCTTTCGTGTGGATGTTGTTGTTCCAGCCGACGAACGGGCCAATCAACGGACTGCTGCGGGCGATTGGCATCGCCAACCCGCCGGGATGGCTGTCGACCACGGAGACGTCGATGTACGCCATCGACATCATCTGGATCTGGTTTATGCTCGGCTATAACATGATCATCTACCTGGCCGCCCTGCAGGAAATCTCCGGGGAGCTCCTGGAAGCCGCCAAGATCGACGGGGCCCGCACCTGGCAAACGATCCGTAGCGTCGTCTGGCCGCTCGTCAGTCCGACCACCTTCCTGCTGCTCGTCACCGGCTTGATCATGTCGATCAAGCAGTTTGGGATCATCCAGGCGATCACGCAGGGCGGACCCGGGAACAGCACAACCGTCCTGTCGCTGTTCATCTACCAGAACGCCTTCCGTTATTACGAGATGGGCTACGCTTCGGCGATTTCCTGGGCGCTGTTCCTGGTCATCCTGATCTTCACGATGATTCAATGGGTCGGCCAAAAACGCTGGGTTCACTACTAGAACGAGTAGTTTATTGGCAAAATCGCTGGGCGGATCGATGAGATAAGGGTACAAAATGGTGCTATTTCGGCGAGTCAACGGGAGTTGGCCGTATTTCGTACCACTTTGTGGAGAATAAGGCCATAAAGTTCCGCTATGTTGATAAGGTGTCTCCGGTCCCAGATCAAAAGCAGCAATACTAGCACTTTTAAGGAGGAAAAAAGCATGCCATCGACTTCCGTCACCAAAATCGTCACCACGTGCGTCATGCTCTTGTTCGGGGTACTTATGATCGTTCCGTTCCTATGGATGATCAGCACCTCGTTCAAAACGCCGGCGGAGGTATTTCAGTTTCCGATCAAGTGGATTCCCGCCGACTTCAACTGGGAGCATCATATCAAGGTGTGGACCGGCAAGAACAGCTTCACTCACTACTACTTAAACTCTCTGAAAATATCGCTGATCAGCGTCACCGGCGCCGTGTTGCTGTCTTCACTGGCCGCGTACGGGTTCTCGCGGATCGAGTTCAAGGGGCGGAACGCGATGTTCATGGTGTACCTGTCGATGATGATGGTTCCGCCGCAGGTGCTGTTTGTGCCGAAGTTCATCATGTTCGACTGGGCGGGGATTTACAACACGCATTGGGCGCTGATTCTGCCCGGGATGTTTACGATCTTCGGCGTGTTTATGATGCGGCAGTTCTTCCTCACCGTACCGCAGGAAATCTCCGAAGCCGCCTTTATCGACGGCGCCGGCCATTTCCGCATCTTCTTCCGGCTAATCCTGCCGCTAGCCAAGCCGGCGCTAGCCACGCTGGCGATCATCGACTTCTCCTGGCACTGGAACGATTACGAGAACGCCCTGGTGTTCCTGATCGACCAGGATCTGTTCACGGTGCCGCTTGGCCTGCAAAACTTCATCCTGGAGAATACCGTCGATTACAACGGCATGATGGCGGCGGCCACCGCGGGGATTATCCCGATGATTCTCGTCTTCCTGATCGGTCAGAAATACATTATTCAAGGCGTATCGAGTTCGGCGGTGAAGGGGTAAAAGCGTGCGGCTGGTCGAATTGAATGTCGCATCAAATGCAGCATTTAGGTGCGACCCACGGGTAGGAGCGTTGTTACAAGTTCACTAGTTACCTATCAAACGCTGAATTGTATTCGGTTTTTCGAACACAATTCGTCGCTAACGAGAGCCAAAATGCGAATTGTATTCGATTTTTCATACAGATTCCCAGCTCCCGACATCCTGAGCGCTGATTATATATGAAATTTCATATACAATCCGCCAAAATCGCCAAAAGCGACGAATTGTATTCGGTTTTTCGCCTATATTGCTTGCCACTCGCATTTTTGGCTCGACACTCGCATTTCTGGCTCGACATTCGCACTTTTGACTCGCCGAATCATCAATTCGGCATCTCCTTCAACTCACTCAGTCAAACGAAAGGGGTTTACAAACCAATGAGAAACGAAACGGTACGTAGCGACATTACGGTCGTCGGCGGAGGACTCGCCGGCGTTTGCGCCGCCGTGGCGGCGGCCAGGCTCGGGCGCAAGGTGGCGCTCGTGCAGAACCGCCCGGTGCTCGGCGGAAATTCCAGCAGCGAGGTGCGCGTCTGGGTCTGCGGAGCGACCGCGCACGGCACGAACCGGTACGCCCGCGAGACCGGGATCATGGGCGAAATGTTCGTGGAGAACCAGTACCGCAATCCCGACGGCAATCCCTATCTGTGGGATATGGTCGTGTTAGAAACGGTACTGGCTGAGCCGAACCTCTCGTTATACCTGAACACCGACGTGCACGAGGTCGAGGCGGACGGCGAAGAGGAGGCGCGGCAGATCCGATCCGTCACCGGCTGGATGATGGGCTCGGAGCGGCGCATCCGCTTTGAGAGCCCGATCTTCCTCGACTGCACCGGGGACGGGCTCGTCGGGTTCCTGGCCGGCGCCAAGTACCGGCTCGGCCGGGAGGCCCGGTGCGAATTCGGCGAAGCCTGGGCGCCCGAGGTCGCCGACGACATCACGCTCGGCAGCACGCTGCTGTTCTACACGAAGGACGCCGGGCACCCGGTGAAATTCGTACCGCCATCCTTCGCCAAGGATATTACACAGACCCCGATCCCGCTAAGGCGCGTTATCCGCAGCGGCGACTCGGGTTGCCATTACTGGTGGATCGAATGGGGCGGCGAGCTGGACACCGTGCATGACAACGAGCGCATCCGCGACGAGTTGTCGGCCGTTATCTACGGAATTTGGGATTACATTAAAAATTCCGGACAGTTCGACGCCGACCGCATGACCCTGGAATGGGTCGGCTCGATCCCCGGCAAGCGGGAATACCGCCGCTTTCTCGGCGACTACACGCTGACCCAGAACGACATTCTGGCGCAGGAGCCGTTCGAGGACCGGGTCGCGTTTGGCGGCTGGTCGATCGACCTGCATCCGCCGCAAGGGATGTACGCCGAGGAAAGCGGCTCGAAGCATCTGCACGCGGACGGGAACTACCATATCCCGTTCCGCTCGCTCTACTCCGCGAACGTGTCCAACCTGCTGTTCGCGGGCCGCAACATCAGCGCGACGCACGTCGCGTTCGGCACGACGCGGGTCATGGCGACCTGCGCCACGATCGGCGAAGCCGCTGGGACCGCCGCGGCGCTATGCGCGGAGCTGGGCGCGACGCCGCGGGAGCTGTCGCGCCAGCACACCCCGCTGCTGCGGCAAACGCTGCTGCGGCAGGATGCCTCCGTGCTGGGCGTCGCGAACGAAGACGCCGCGGACTTGGCCCGGAGCGCGAAGCTGAGCGCCTCCTCCTTCCTGTCCCGCCTGGCGGCGGAATCGGCCGACGAGACGTACCCGCTGGAACGCGATGTCGCCCTGCTGCTTCCGGCCGATCCCGGCCTCGCCGGCACGATCGAATGGCGGCTGGACGCGGCGCAGGACACGGAGCTTACCGTCGAGGTGTGGAGCACCGGAAGACCGGAAAACTACGTCCCCGCCACTCTCGAATACAAGGCGACCGTGGCTATACCCCAGGGCGAGGGACAGTGGATTCCCGTCCGGTTTGACTGGACGCCGGAAAAGCCGCAGAACGCTTTTGTCATCATCCGTAATAATCCATCAATCCGACTCTACTTGTCCCATACGCCGCTGACGGGACTACTGGCCTTCGAACGGGGCGCAGCGGCTCGCGTCTCCAAGGATCTCGAGGATCATGACGATTCCCAGCCGGTGGTGGAATGGAGCATGAAGCGTCTGGCGCGCAAAACGTTCTGCTTCCGCGCAGACCTCACCACCGACGCCTATCGCCCTGAGCATATCCTGGACGGTTATAAGCGGCCTTACGGCGGCCCGCATCTTTGGCTGTCGAAGCCGATGGCGCAGGATACCCAACCTTGGATCGAGCTCGCCTGGGAGAACGAGCAAACCGTCCGCGAAATTCATGTGATTTTTAACGACGACGTCAACGAGGACTTGATCAACCTGCACCATCACCGCACACCGTTCGAAATCATCCCTGAGTTGGTAAAGAGCTACCGGCTCGAAGCGCAGGAGCCCGCCGGAAATTGGATCGCTCTGGTCTCGGAAACCGGCAACCGACGGCGCAAGCAGGTACATCGCCTGGAAACCGCCGTTCCGGTCAAAGCCATCCGGCTTGTCGTGGAAGAGACAAACGGGTCGCGGCATGCGGAGCTGATCGAGGTCCGAGTGTACGAGAAATAACGAGAATAGCCCGCTCAAATGAGCGGGCTATTGGTTTGCTATCTTATACACTTACTTCCGCGAAGAAACTGCTTTGGCCTTCGGTTTGTCCGATAGATACGGAACGCGTTCGCCTTTGAGCGACCATCCCGTCTTCAAACCGAGGATGAACCAGCCTAGGGCAAGCAGCCCTAACGTGAAAATGGAGTCGCCGATGACTCGCAGCCAGACGAAATTGTGGATGATCCCCCGGGTCATGAATTCCGCCGAACGGGCGTACCAGTAACCATGTTCCACGCTGGCCCAGGTCTGCATGAGCCCGATCGGCAGAAGGCTCAGAAGCACCATCAGCAACAACCCGATGTTGATGGCCCAGAAGGAGAAGCGGAGCGCCCCCGTTTTCCATTCAAAATTGGTGGTCAAGCCGCGCAAACAGAACAACATCAACCCGATTCCCAAGGTACCGTACACGCCGAACAAAGCGGTATGCCCATGCACTGGCGTTGTATTCAAGCCCTGCATATAGTACAAGGCCACCGGCGGGTTGATGAAGAAGCCGAACAGCCCCGCACCAACGAGGTTCCAGAAAGCCACGGCCACGAAGAAGTAAATCGGCCATTTGTAGGCTTTGACCCACGGACGGGCTCTCGTCAAAGTCAGGTTCTCATAGGCTTCGAATCCAATCAAGCAGAGCGGAACGACCTCCAAAGCGCTGAATGCCGCACCGAAGGCCAGCACCCCAATGGGCGTGCCGCTGAAATATAGATGGTGGAACGTGCCGATGATCCCGCCGAACAGAAAGATGATCGTCGAGAAGAGTACCGAACCGGTGGCCACTCGGACTCGCAGCAAGCCCATGCGGGTGAACAGGAAGGCCATAACCACCGTGGCGAACACCTCGAAGAAGCCTTCGACCCAGAGATGGACAACCCACCAGCGCCAATATTCGGCGATCGCCAAATGGGTATGCTGCCCCCACATCAGGCCAGGGACGTAGAACAGCGGAATCGCGGTGGAGGCCAGCAAGAACAAGACCAGCAGGTTACGCGTTTCACTGCCTTTTTTCAGCGCGGGCCAGATCGCCCGGGCCATCAGGAACAGCCAAAGGAACAATCCGACGGTAAGGAAAATCTGCCAGAACCGGCCCAGATCGACATATTCATACCCCTGATGTCCAAACCAGAAGTTCGCCGTGAAACCGAGTCTTTGCTGGATCGCGAACCATTGTCCGACCATCGATCCGACAACGATTATTAACAAGCAGACGAACAGGAAGTTGACTCCCGCTCTCTGCAGATTCGGTTCATGTCCGGAAACGGCCGGCGCTACGAACAGTCCGGTGGCCAACCAAGCCGTGGCGATCCAGAAGATGCCGAGCTGCGTGTGCCATGTTCGCGTCACCGAGTAAGGGATCCAGTCTGCTATAGGAATGCCGTAGAAGCTGCTCCCCTCTACCTGGTAGTGAGCCGTGATCGCTCCCAATGCCGCCTGGACCACCACCAACGCGGTGACCACCCAGAAGTATTTCAAGGTCGCTTTCATTGATGGGGTAGGTGACAAAGCCAACAAGGGGTCCTTCTCAGGAAAACGCTCCTCCCCTTCTGTATGCTTCTGGGTAGCGTAATACCATGCCAGAGCTCCAATGCCCGCCAACAGCAGTACAAAGCTGACCACCGACCAAATGACCATGGAGCCGGTTAATGTATTGCCTACCAGCGGCTCATGCGGCCAATTGTTCGTATAGCTGACGTTCTCTCCGGGCCGTTCCGCCGCGCAGGACCAAGCCGCCCAGAAGAAGAACGCATTCAGCGCCTTAGCTCTGGCGGGATCCTTCAGGGCATTGCTTGGAATGGCGTAATCGTCACGCAGCTTGTCGAATTGAGGGTCATGACCGAACAAGCCCGCATAATACCGGCTTAACTCGGTAAACGTTTGGGCACGGTCCGGCGATAGGGTGATTTGCCCGCTACCGGAATCGTATGTATTCGTGCGCATTTCTTTTTTTAACCTACTGAGTAGCAGCGCCTGTTGATCATCGTTCAAGCGGTCATACGAATTTCCGGTTTCGGTTTGCGCCCATCGATGGAGCAGCATTTCCGATTCCCGGTGCAGCCAATCCGCCGACCAGTCGGGAGCGACATAGGCCCCGTGCCCCCAGACGCTTCCGATTTCCTGGCCGCCCATCGACTGCCAGACATTCTGACCGTCCAAAATATCCTGTTCGGTCATCAGCACCGTGCCGTCAGTAGATACCACTTGCTTCGGAATAGGAGGCATGGAATGGTAGATCTCCCCGCCGTAATAACCCAAGACCGCAAAGGAAATCGCAATCACGAGCCCCAGGCTGATCCATAACTTGGCCACTTTCATTACATATCACGCTCCTGTACGACAATGATGGTTAAGGACGTAGCTCCTTGATTGGTTAGGGTACCCCCGAATTTCCTATAATAACCAAGAATGAATCTTTAATTTCGAGAAAGCCAGGCTTCCCAATGGGGTGGTATCATTTGAGGCAGGAAAGGAGGAGCCTTCCAACAAAATGTAAGCGCTTAACTGCCATATTCAATATCAAAGGGGAGTGATCGAATGAATCAATCGATGAAACGTGTCCTCATGCTGCTGATCGCCGCAGTCTTGCTGCTGCCTGCAGGATGGCCGGCCTCGGTAACCAAAGCCGACACCTCGGCTCCGGACGGCACGGTCACGGTGTACCATGAGGACTTCGCAAATGGAATCGGCAAAGCGGTCCAATCAGGAGGGGCGACCCTGACGCAGGTCACTGGCAAGACGTTTACCGGCAACGAGGACGGCGGCGCATTATACGTCAGTAACCGGGTAAACAACTGGGACGCGGCCGACTTCCGGTTTAGCGACATCGGCTTGGTGAACGGCAAAACCTATACGGCCCAAGTTACCGTATACGTGGACGCCGCCGTTAGCGTACCCGCTGACGCCAAAGCTGCCCTTCAAACCGTGGACAGCTACGGCAATTATGCCGAAGCGGCATACCTCGCCGGCCAAGCCGTGACATTAACGAAGGAGTTTACCGTGGATACAAGCGCAGACAAGGCGCTGCGCATCAACTCGAATGCTGCAGGTGCTGCGGTTCCTTTCTACATCGGAGACATTCGCATCACGGAGCAAGCCAGCTCCGGCGGTGGTGAGCAGCCGCCTAGAGACCCGGCATTGCCTTTCTCTACGATCACCTTTGAGGATCAAAAATCCGGCGGCTTCGCGGGCCGAGCAGGTACCGAAACGTTGACCGTGACGAACGAGGCGAACCATACGCCAGGCGGTTCCTATGCGCTCAAGGTTGAAGGCCGTACCGACACCTGGCACGGGCCAACGCTGCGCGTAGAGAAATACGTGGACCAAGGCGCCGAATACAAGATTTCGGCCTGGGTCAAGCTGATCGATCCCGCCAGCTCGCAAATCCAGCTGTCTACTCAAATCGGCGAAGGCAGCAGCGCGAATTACGTGGCCCTATCCCCCAAGACCCTAAGTACCGGGGACAATTGGGTTCAGTTTGAAGGAACCTACCGTTATAACAGCGTGGGCGGCGAATTTTTGACGATTTACGTGGAAAGTTCGAATAACGCGACCGCTTCTTTTTACATCGACGACGTGAGTTTTGAAAGCACTGGATCCGGCCCAATTGCCATCCAAAAAGATCTGATCCCGCTGAAAACCGCTTACCAAAGCGACTTCTTGATCGGTAACGCCATCTCGGCCGAGGATTTGGAAGGCGTACGATTGGAGCTGCTCGACATGCACCACAACGTCGCCACAGCCGGCAACGCCATGAAGCCTGACGGGCTACAGCCGACAAAAGGCAATTTTACGTTTACCGCGGTGGATGCCATGGTCGATAAGGTCCGGGCAGAAGGGATGCAAATGCACGGCCATGTCTTGGTCTGGCACCAGCAATCGCCGGCTTGGATGAATACGGCCACCGATGCGCAAGGAAACTCGGTCCCATTGAGCCGGGAAGAGGCCTTGGCTAACTTGCGGACTCACATTCAAACCGTCATGGAGCATTTCGGCAACACGGTGATTTCTTGGGACGTTGTCAACGAAGCGATGAACGATAACCCGGGGAACCCGGCGGATTGGCAAGCGTCCTTGCGGCAAGCCCCGTGGAAGACCGCGATCGGCGATGACTACGTTGAGCAGGCGTTCCTCGCAGCCAGAGAAGTGCTCGACCGGCATCCGGAATGGGATATCAAGTTGTATTACAACGATTACAACGAAGATAACCAGAACAAAGCTCAAGCCATCTATAACATGGTCAAAGCGTTGAACGACAAATATGCGCTGACCCATCCGGGCAAAAAGCTGATCGACGGCGTCGGCATGCAAGCGCACTATAGCGTTAACACGAATCCGGAGAACGTTCGACTATCCCTGGAGAAATTCATCTCCTTGGGCGTGGAAGTCAGCATCACGGAGCTAGACATTCAAGCCGGCAGCAACTACCAGCTGTCCGAGAAGCTGGCGAATGCGCAAGGTTATTTGTACGCGCAATTGATGCAAATCTTCAAGGCGCATGCCGACCACATCGCCCGCGTCACCTTCTGGGGATTGGATGACGGCACCAGCTGGCGCTCCTCGTCTAACCCGCTGCTGTTTGACAAGAATCTTCAGGCCAAACCGGCTTATTACGGCGTGATTAACCCCGCCAAGTTCATTGAAGAACACCAGCCGGATGTGTCGGAAGCGAGCCAGTCTACCGCTTTCTATGGTACGCCTACCGTAGATGGGGCGGCGGATTCCGTTTGGAGCAAAACCCCGGCGATGCCGATCCAGCGTTACCAAACGGCTTGGCAAGGCGCATCCGGCACGGCTAAAGCACTCTGGGACGACCATAACCTGTACGTTTTGATTCAAGTCAGCGACGCGCAGTTGGATAAGAACAGTCCAAACGCATGGGAGCAGGATTCGGTTGAGGTGTTCCTGGACGAGAATAATGCCAAGACCTCGTTCTATCAAGACGACGATGGACAATTCCGTGTGAACTATGCGAATGAGGCTAGCTTTAATCCAGAGAAGCTCGCCACAGGCTTCGTATCGGCGACCAAGGTCGACGGCACGAACTATACGGTCGAAATGAAGATTCCGTTTCAATCGGTTACACCGGCGAATAATGTAAAAATCGGCTTCGACACGCAGATCAACGATGCCAAAGACGGCGCGCGCCAAAGCGTGGCCGCCTGGAACGACACGACCGGCAACGGATATCAAGACACCTCTGTCTACGGCATCTTGACCTTGACGGGAAAAGGCAACGTCGATACGACGCCGCCCGTTTTGAAGATTACCGCCAGTCCCGCCGTTCTCTCGACACCAAACCACAAGATGGTTCCGATCCGGATCACATGGAAGGCCTCCGATAAGGATTCCGGTATTGCCTCGATTAAGTTAGTTTCGATCACCAGCAACGAAAGCGACAACGGGCTGGGCGATGGCGACAAAGCGAACGATATTCAAGGCGCCGATATCGGAACAGCTGATAAAGAGTTCCAGCTACGGGCGGAGCGATCGGGGAAAGGAAACGGAAGAATTTACACGATCACCTACGAAGCTACCGACAAGGCGGGCAATAAAGCGACAGCCAAGACCACGGTCCAAGTCCCGAAGGGGAAGAAGAAGTAACAGCAAAAACGGCGGTGACAGGGATTCTCCCTGCACCGCCGTTTTCTATTCCGTCGTCATCGCTTACTCGAAGCACGCCAAGCATCCAGCTGTTTTTGCACCTCGGCCTGCACCTCGTAGAGGCCCGCCTGCTTCAGTTCCTCATTGAACTTCGGAAGTTCGGTATCTACGTCCACGCTGCCGGTCATAAGGCTCGGATAATATTTCTGCCAGACCATCTTGATGTTCTGCATCTGGATCGGCATCATGGATAAATCCGGCGTAAACCCAAACGTACTAGATTTCACGGCTCTTGCGTTGGAAGCGCGAAATTCCTCCCATTTATTTATCGGTTCCGGATTCTCGCCGCCCATCGTCTTTAAGATAAACCAGTTGCCTTGGGTAAACGTAACTCCAATGTAGTTGGACGAAACGTCGGATACAGGGTGTCCGTCTGCATCCTTCGGAGGGATCAGCACGACTTGACCCTTCTTGTCCAAGGTGTAATGCACGCCTTCGATCCCATAGTTAAATAGGTTTCGTACCTCCGGGTCGGTATTGAGCAGGTTCAAGAACTTGATACATTCGACCGGATACTTCGTATCCGAACTGACCGCCATGACGCCTCCCCGCACATCTTCGGTTGTGACCACCTCCGTCGTGACGGGATGCGCAACGACCTTGTAGCCGCGATCCTTACTCCAGCTATTCTCGGAGAGGGGACCGCCGCTTGAGGCCTTCCAGAACACTTTCTTCCCTCTCTCCAGCTCCTGACTCTCCCGTAAAGCCGCATCTTCGTTGATGTAGCCTGCCTGATAATAACGCCGAAGCGTATCCAGCACCCGCCGAGCCTCCTCGGTTTCGAAAATACTCACGACCCGAGAACGGGAATCTAAAGACCGCAGCATTAATGGGAGTTCCTTATCAATCACGTACTCGTACCCATATAAAGCGAAGAAGTTATGGGAATCCTTGTCCAGCTCCATCGGCAAATAATCGAATTCCTTCTGCTTGATCATCTGCATCAAGGGTTCCAGCGATTCCAGGGTATTGTACTTCGTAATATCGATGTTATACTTCTTCACCAGCTCTTCCGGATACATCCACTGTTGGCGGACCGCTAATTCCTTATTGGTGGGCACGCCATAAATCCCCCCATCGTCCATCCGTACGCCCTGCCAAAACATGGGGTCAATGACATCGTACATATCCTTGCCCGTACTGGACAGATAGTCATCCAGCCGCAGCCAAGCTCCACGCTTCACGTAAGTGGTGAACTCCGGGGCATAAGCGATATCGAAGGGCGTTCCCGCCGATAACATCGTGTTGAGGCGATTATCGTATTCCTGCCATCCGACCTTGATATAAGTAATGGTGATTCCGATCTTCTTAGCCAATACTTCATTGATCTTGTCATTCACCTTCTTCAGGTCCGGATCCGGCTCCCCGATCGTATAGTAGACCAAATTGACCATGTCCTTACGCGGTATCGTTTCCCCTTTGTCAGAGGAAGGCGAACAGCCCATGACAAGTAGGGATAACATGCCGGTTAATGCCAAGCAAAGGGCCACACGATTGAACAACGAACGTCGCTGCATCCCATCCTCCTTTCCGCCTGTGGAGCACTAGCTTTTTTTTCGAAGATCCGAAGGGGACATGCCATAATATCCTTGAAAATGCGTGTAAAAGTAATTCAAATTCGCGTAGCCCACGGACTGGGCGATGTTGGCGATCTTCTCGTTCGTAGCGAGAATGCGCTCCTTCGCAAGAAGCATACGGTACGCCATCAAATATTCCGAAAATTTCATGCGGGTTTCTTTTAAGAACAACTGTCCAAGGTACGTACTATTCATGCGAAAACGCTCCGCCACCGATTTCAACGTGATGTTCTGGGCAAACTCCGCCTTCACCATAAGCAGGATGCGGTTGGTCAGTTTGGATAACTCCTCATAGGGAATTCCCAGGATCGGATCCGTAGTGTTATCTTTCCTGCTGATCCCATTTAAAGTCCCCTGCAAATCCTCCACAATGATCTTCTCAATCACCTTCTGCAGCTTGGAACGCTCAACGGGCTTTAGCAGATAGTCCTTCACGCCGCAGCGAATCGCCGCTTGGGCATATTCGAATTCACTGTAACCGCTCATAATAATATATTTGGTAGGGAGACGCAGTTCATTGAGCTGATGGATGATCTCATACCCAAGATCAGGGCCGATACATACATCAAAGATGGCGATATCCGGCAATAAATCCACGGATTTGGCGATCGCGTCTTCTTTCGTTTCGCTCGTTTCGATTTGGTGAAAGCCGTATTCCCCCCAATCCAAGGTTCGCTTCATGCCCTCCAGAATCTGCGGTTCGTCATCTACGATCAGAAGCTTATACATGCTGAAGTCACCCCTTTGTGATCCTCACGGTAATCTTGACTCCCGCTTCCTCATTATTCTCAATTTCCATCGCTAAGGCCTCACCATAGAAAAAATGCAGCCGGGTATGCACGTTACGCAGTCCAATACTGCGTACAGGCGTATCATCACGACAGATCAGATGTTGCCTCACTTCTTCCAGACGCGCTTCGGGTATACATTTCCCGTTATCCATAAATTCCAGGATGAACCGTCCGTCCTCTTCCCAACCGTTCACGACGAGTAAATTGAATTCACTGCTTGAATTGAACCCATGAACGAAGAAGTTCTCGGCCAGCGGTTGCATCCAGAATTTGACCGTCTGGAGACGCAATAGCGCCTCATCCACATTGATCTGATAATAGAACCGTCCCGGATACTTCAGCTCCATAATGCTCAGAAACTTCTGCAACAGTTCCAGCTCTTCCCCGATCGAAATAATATTGTCTTTGTGAACGATATCGCGATAGAGAGAACCTAAGGTCGCAATGGCATCCGCCGTATCCACGTCACGGTGAAGCAAAGCCGTGGAGCGAATCGACTCCAGGGTATTGTACAGAAAATGGGGGTTGATCTGATGCTGAAGCGCTTTCATTTCGGTTTCCTGCTGCTTCAATTTCAGCAAATACTCGGTGCGAATATGTTTATCGAGCTCATGCACCATATCATCCAATTCGCGGGCAATCATGCCGTATTCGTTGCGCCGATAGGGAGCGGGGAAACTCGACGTGAAATCCGCCGTCTTCACTCGCTTGATGGAGTGGATGATGTGCCTTAGGAATCTCGCATCGTCACGCATATTGTAAGCGATAAGCAGCAATACGCTAATCATGGCCAACAGAACAATACCTACGACAGCAAATAGGATGCCCGCCTTTTGATGCATCAGGTGAGACAAATCCACGAGAAACACAAATCGGTAATCAAACTTGGTGGAGGTAAAGGTCATGAAGAAGACATTCTTCATCCCCCCTAAGGAGGAATACCCGCTGCTTCGTTTCTCCTCCGTGGCTTTGAGCGCCATCTCCTTGGTCCCATGGTCCATGCCGGAGATCATATACACTTCACCCGAATCGCTAATGGCCGCGGCGATGTCCAACTTATAACCTTGTACTTTCCTGAACAACGGATCGCTGCCGATCAAGAAGCGGAACTCTCCGATTTGACGAGAAATCTGGTTGGGGTCGGACAATTTCTTACGGTACACAAATCCCTTCTCCATAGACTCGCGAAAGATCTCATCCGTGTTCGGCACGCGAAACAGAAAGCTAGGATTGCCATTGTCATCAAACCGCACCACGTTGCTATCAGAATCGGTATGCAGACTGACTTGGGTCAGATCTCCCTTCATGGAACTGTGTAAGAAAGCCCTCATATCTTCCGGGAAAGAGACCAGCGGTTCATTGTATTGGCTATTCTGCAGCCTGCTCGTCTGGTAACCTTCCGCGGTGTTCCCAAGAAAGAAACGAACATCCGTCATCAGGCGATCATTAGAGTAAATTCGCTGCATATAAGCTTCAATTCGATCGGTATCATACTGCAGCTCGTTCTCGATTCGAGCAAACGTGCTGATTGCCTCAGCTCGAGCACCCTCGATCCACTGATACATGAGAACTGCACAGGTCATGATGCCCAGCGCCAAACCGATGGTCACAACAGATATCGTATAGGCAATGAATTTACTTCGGTATATTTTAATCTGCCAAAAGGAGCCCATTCGGCGCCTCCTTTGCCTTGTGTCTTACGGCGCTGATTCCAATGCCATCCTCTGTCCTCATTATACCATCATATTGAAAAGCCCGAACGGTAGATAAATCTACCGTCCGGGCCAATCGAGTGAAGCCTTAGCTCTTATTTAAAGAAGGCATCGATCTGCTCTTGTGCAGCTTTCATGATGGTATCCATTCCGGCCTTTTTCAGTTCTTCGATGATCTGTGGCACCCTCTTCTCCGGATCGGATGCGCCTGTGAGCAATTCATAACGGTACTTATCCCACGTCGCTTTCACGTTCGCTACTTCGGTAGTCAGATTGGTCGTGTCGAGTGAGAAACCGAGCAAGGACGAAGCGGTCGCTTGTTCATTCAGCTTCTGAACTTGTACCCATTGATCTTCCGGAGCTCCTTTGGTTGTCGCCATATTGAAGAAGGTCCCTTGCGTATATCCAGCCAGCGGCCAAGTATCGGAAATACGTTCAATGACTTTCTCGCCGTCCACTTTCACGTAGTCGACGCCCTCTTCACCAAAGGCCAGCATGTTGCGAAGCTTCGGATCGGTATTCACCAGCTCCAGGTATTTCAAAGCTTCCTTCTTATACTTGGAATTGGCCGAGATTCCGTTGAGGGAACCTTGAATCGTTGCCGTCGTGTAGAGCGGTCCGTAAACCTGCGTCATGTCGTACTTCTCGACGCCCTCGTTGATTTGCCAAGTAATGTCCGCCCCTGGGAAGCCTTGAGCACTGAAGAACGCGCGGCCTTTGTCCGCTTCCGGCTTGGTTGGAGCATCGGGATTGATAATGCCATCCTTATACCATTGGTGCAGAATCTTCAATTCGTCCATGACATCCTGTTGTTCCAGAACGGATACCACCTTGCGGGAAGCGTCATCCACCGACACCCCAATCGGAGGGAATCCCAGCGCAAGATCGTCATACCGGTTAAAGAATCCGTTAAATCCGTCACCTTGCGTCATCGGCAATGGATAGAAGCTCTTGCCCTCTCCGGCTTTCATGTCGTGGAACGGTTTATCCAGATCCTTCAGGGTTTTGATGTTGTTCAAGTCAATGCCGTATTTCTCAACATACTTATGATCGAACACCCAATATTGGGTTAGTGAGGAGTCCTTATAGGTTGGCACGGAATAAAGCTTGCCGCCAATTCTCGTCCCATCCCATACCTTCTCTGGAATGAACTTATACAGTTCCGGTGTCTCGCTTTGCACCAAATCGGTGATGTCTGCGAGCGCCCCGATGGTCACTTGCTGATTGTATTTGGAAACGTTGGTGAAGAGGATATCGAAAGGTTCACCCGTGTTTACGATCGTGTTAATTTTCGTATCCCAATCGCCCCAGCTTGCCACTTTAATGTCGATCTTCACACCGATTTTCTCGGCTGTGTATTCGTTCATGGCTTCGATGGCCTTCTCGAAGTTATCCGGAACCTGACCGCCGATCGTCCACCATACCAACGTCGGGATCTCCCCCGAAGTTGTCGGTGTTTCTGTAGAAGTGTTCGTCGAAGAGTCTGGCGAGTTGTTCGCCGACGAAGAATTCGACTTCGAACCGCATGCGGCAAGAACGGACATGAGAAGCATCATAATACATAGGGTAGAGATGAGCTTCAAAGACCTTGTCATAGATATTTCCTCCCTTTTGTGTTCTTAATATACATAAACTGAGACAAGCCCAGTTTATTTCGGATTATCCTTTGACTGCGCCTACAGTCAAGCCGGAGATGAAGTATCGCTGGAAGAAGGGATACGCAAAGGCGACCGGGAGCACAATCACGACAGCCACCGCCATGCGGGCGGATTCTTTAGGCATCGTGGCAACCAGCTCCGCGTAACTAATCCCCAGACTAGAAGCATTCCTTGCCAGCGCGTCCACATTGCTCATCAAGTTATTCAACAGTGCCTGCAACGAATACAGGTCCTGATTGTTGATGTACAACATCGATTGGAACCAGTCATTCCAGTAACCAAAACATAGGAACAAACCTATCGTTGCGATGACCGGTAAGGAGATCGGTAAAATGATCGAGAAGAAAATGCGCAACTGGCCGGCTCCATCGATTTCTGCGGATTCGATTAATCCGTCCGGAATCGTGCTTTTAAAGAAGGTCTTACAAATAATGACGTTAAATGAGGAGACCGCCAGCGGCAGGATCAGCGACCAAACCGTATCTTTCAGCCCCAGTAAATTGGCATTGATATAGTAGCTCGAGACCAACCCGCCGTTGAACACCATTGGAATAAATACGACCCACGTCAGGAACCCCTTCAGCTTATAATTCGGCCGAGAGAGAACGTACCCCATCGAGGTGGTGAGCAGAATCCCCAACACGGTTCCGACGATCGTGACAAAGACGGAGATCCCCAAGGCCTGCAAAATCATCGTTCCCTGCTTCGCGATATACCCGTAGGCATCCCCCGAGAAGGCCGTTGGGATCAGGTGATAGCCGTTCTCCCGAATCGAGTCTTCACTGGACAGCGAGATGGATAAGACCACCAGCATAGGCACAACACAAATCACCGCAAGGAAGAAGAAGAGGAGATGGAGGAGTACATTCACCCCTTTGCTTGGACGATTAAAGCGATCCAAGCCGCTCTCGTAAACCGTTCTTGTTGCCATAAACGCACCTCCTTAGATCATCGCGCTATCCGAATCGATTTTGCGAACCGTCCAGTTCGCCGCTAGAATCATCAGACAGCCGAGAACCGATTGTACAAAAGCCGCAGCCGAAGCCATGCCGACAGTTGCCGTTTTGAGCTGCTTGTAAACCAAGACATCAATGGTCGTGGCTACATTAAACAGGGAGTTGGAGTCCCGCGGAACTTGGAAGAATAACCCGAAGTCCGTGTAGAAGATCCGTCCCACCGCTAAGATGAACATCATCACGATAACCAGCTTCATCAGCGGCAGCGTGATAAACCGGGTTTGCTGCCAGAGCGTAGCGCCATCGATCACGGCCGCTTCATAGTAGGTCTTATCAATCCCGGCGATTGTCGCCAAATAGACGACCATTCCATAACCTAGCCCCTTCCAGATATTCATGAAGATCAAGAAGTAAGGCCAATATTTCGGTTCCATGTACCAGTTGACCGGCTCATTTCCCCAATTCACCAACATTTGATTGAGAATCCCCTTATCGAAACTTAAGAACGCCCAACCCACTGCGGAGACTACAACCCAGGAGAGAAAATAGGGCAGGAACATCATCGTTTGATAGGCTTTCCCGGCCCGGCGGTTGTGGATCATCCCGATCATCAAGGCTAAAGCCACGGGGATCACAATCCCAAGGACGATAAAGATCAAGTTGTACCCGATGGTGTTCCGAATAATGATCCAGGCATCGTTCGACTTGAAGAGGAATTCAAAGTTTTTGAGGCCTGCCCAGGGGCTGTTGAATACATTGCTCAGAAACCCACCGGTTATTTTGAAATTCTTAAAGGCGATAATGATGCCGAACATCGGCAGGAAACTGAACAGAATATACCAAAGGGTCGTTGGCAAGGCCAATAACGTCAGCTCCGTGTCTTGTTTGCGCCAACGCGTGTGTAAGCGCTTTCTGTTTTCCTTCGACTTCATGTTCCGTCACCTCTTTCCTTCAGCGTGTACTGCTCTGTCTACTCTCATTTTATCGGGAATACAGCGCTTACATCCAGACCATAAACTTGATACTATAGTCAACAAACTTTAGATTTGTACACAAAAATAGCCCGCTCTCGATGAGCGGGCTTGATGTCATACCTATGATGTTATTGATTGCGGATCATGTAATCGAAGGCGCCCAAGGCCGCTGTCGCGCCTGAACCCATCGAAATAATGATTTGCTTGTAAGCCGAGTTGGTGCAGTCGCCGGCCGCAAATACGCCTGGAAGAGTCGTTGCCCCACGGTTGTCGACGATAATCTCGCCCATCCGGGTACGTTCCAGCGTGCCTTCCAGCCATTCCGTATTCGGCACAAGGCCGATTTGAACGAATACGCCTTCCAGCTCGAGATGCTTCTCTTCACCGCTTTCCCGCTCGATGTAGGTCACTCCGTTCACCTTGCTGTCCCCCGTAACTTCCTTCACTTGCGCGTTCTTGATTACGGTGGTGTTCGGCAAGCTGTTCAGACGATCCTGCAAGACAGAGTCGGCTTTCAGCTCAGGCATGAATTCAAGTACGGTCACATGCGATGCCACGCCCGCCAGGTCGATGGCTGCCTCAACGCCGGAGTTGCCTCCCCCGACGACAGCGACACGTTTCCCTGCGAACAACGGACCGTCACAGTGCGGGCAATACGCCACGCCCTTATTCTTAAATTCCGCTTCGCCCGGTACATTCATGTTGCGCCAGCGTGCCCCGGTGGACAGGATAACCGTTTTGCTCTTCAGCACCGCACCGTTCTCCAGCTCCACTTCGATCAGGTCCTTCTTCTGAAGGCCCTTCGCCCGCTGCGACATCATGATGTCGATATTGTATTCCTTCGCGTGCTCTTCCAGATTGGCCGCAAGCTTAGGCCCTTCCGTATACTTCACGCCGATTAAGTTCTCAATGCCAAGGGTGTCGTTCACTTGTCCGCCGAAGCGTTCAGCAACGATCCCGGTACGAATGCCTTTGCGTGCTGCATAAATCGCCGCGCTGGCTCCGGCAGGTCCGCCCCCTACGACAAGCACGTCGTAAGGCTCTTTGCCTTCAAATGCCGTCGTATCCGACGAGCCCAGCTTGCCCAGAATGTCCTCGACGGACATCCGGCCGTTACCGAACAGCTCCCCGTTCAGGAATACGGTTGGCACCGCCATGATCTCTTTGCTCTCGACTTCATCCTTGAAAGCCGCGCCGTCGATCATCGTATGGGAAATGCCAGGATTCAGAACGCTCAGCAGGTTCAACGCCTGAACGACGTCCGGGCAGTTATGGCAGGTCAAGCTGACGTAGGTTTCGAAGCGGTATTCGCCTCGAATCCCCTTGATTTGATCAATAATATGCTGTTCAACCTTCGGAGGTCTTCCGCTGACTTGTAACAAAGCCAGTACCAGGGAAGTAAACTCATGGCCCAGTGGGACACCGGCAAAGGTGATGCCGGTCTCTTCCCCTACGCGATTCACGCTGAAGCTAGGGGTTCTGGGTAAAGTCGTTTGTTCGACGGTAATTTTATCCGACATGCTGGACAACTCGTGAACGAGGTCCAGCATATCGTTCGAAACCGAGTCGGTTCCGGCACTGACTTTCAGCAGAACATTCCCTTCAAGGAGCTGAAGATATTGCTCTAATTGTTGTTTGATGTCTGCATCCAGTTTCATGATTCTCTCTCCTTAGATCTTGCCAACCAAGTCAAGGCTTGGTTTCAAGGTTGCGGCTCCTTCTTTCCATTTCGCCGGGCAAACTTCACCTGGATGGTTATGAACGTATTGAGCTGCTTTGATCTTGTCGATCAGGGTGCTTGCATCCCGTCCAATCCCGCCAGCCGTGATTTCGATAGCTTGGATCACGCCGTTCGGGTCGATGATAAAGGTACCCCGATCCGCCACGCCTTCTTCTTCGATCAGAACGTCGAAGTTGCGGGAAATCGTGTGGGAGGGGTCGCCGATCATAATGTAAGTAACCTTGCCGATCGCTTCGGAGCTATCGTGCCAAGCTTTATGCACGAAGTGGGAGTCGGTCGATACAGAGTAGACCTCAACGCCAAGATCTTTCAAGGTAGCATATTGATCCTGCAAGTCTTCCAGCTCCGTAGGGCATACGAACGTGAAGTCCGCTGGATAGAAGCACACAACGCTCCATTTCCCTTTAAAGTCGGCATCGGAAACATCGATGAATTTCCCGTTGTGATAAGCTTGAGCTTTAAAAGGCAATACTTCTTTTCCAATCAATGACATGATTTAACTCTCCTTTTGGCTATGGTTTGACTGTTATTTATATTAATTATTATATGCGAACCATTCTCAACGTCAATCTACTTCACCAAGTCTTCACAATTAATATACCCTCATCCGTTGAAACTAATCGTTTGCTTTGTAACTTTCACAAATTAATCACACGGCTTTCAGAGGAATCCACTCGACTTTTAGAGCTTACTAGAAAGGATGAATAGGATCAGGGGGCGCAAACCTAAAAGGCCTCGGACCGGAGGTTCGGTCGGAAGCCTTTTTTACGATTCCCCCCTTCGTTTCCGTTTGGACAGAAGGTACGGACCGATCATCGCTCTGATGATACGGTAACGGAGCTTGAAGGGATAGGGTGCATTCCACCCGTTTTCTCTCAAATAACTAAAGGCCGCACGGTTCCCCCGTCTCGAATTACATTCGCTGCACGAGGCAATCAGGTTATGGGGTAGATCCGAACCGCCCTTGCTTGAGGGAATGAGATGGTCTACCGTCGTTGCAGGAGCACCGCACCATAAGCAGGTGTAGCGGTCTCGCCTTAGGGCGATCTTCCGATAATCTCGGAATAAGAACGGGTTGTAGAGCAATTGGATGGTCTGCTCGTCCAGCCAGACAGCCCGTTCCCGGTTTACTTCCCGCCAAGCGCGATCCAGCGTGCACGGGGTTAGCTCTCGGCCATCCATATTCAATACGGTGATCACGCTGATCCCCTCCTAGGATTTGATCAGGAGGTCACTCCTTGTTTGATTTTCACATAAGGACGCATCAAATAACTGGCTACTTTCAAGGGATTGATCCGTTTGGCAAAATACAGCTTGTTCGCCAGAGGACCATCCAGCACCCGTACGATCCGATCCAAATCGGCATTGTCGAGCTGTTCCATCACCCGACGCAGAACCAGCGAATGCTCATAGCTTTGACGTAGGGGGGCAGTCAACTCCTCATACTTGCCTAGACCGCATAGATCGTAAGCCGCATAAACTCCGGTCAAAAGTGCACTATATTGCCCAAATCCCAAGAACGGCATCATGCTGCCAAAGCAATTTCCAACATAGAAGGTGTTGCCGATCCGGGCCCTTTCGCAGATCCCCATCAGGTAATGCGTGATATGAAATTCATCCGTCATGGGAAGAGTCTGCCCTAGTTCGGTTCGAACGGTTTGGTGGAACGGTTCCCAGAGGTCCTGAAGTTTGACTCCCTCATTCGCGGGGATATCGGGGATGCCGATGACCAGGTTCGCTTCTTTCTCCGAAAAAGGAAGGAGATACCCGTACCCTCTCGGAGCAAGGTCGTAATCGAACCAGGTCTTGACTGCGTAGCGATCAAATTGACCTTCGACGGTAGCCCCCATCAAGGATACAGAGAGGTCTTCCCGAAAGTTTCGGGTTTTTTTCGCGTAACCCGCGTCCCCTGTGGCCATGACCACATGCGTATAGTCCGCAAGCAGCTGCTCATAGGTTTTCTCCGAATGAAAATGGATTGGCGATTTCACTTGCCGGCTGAGCTGGGCTTCGAACGAATCTTCTTCTCTCCCGCGGATATTGAGGAAGCCTAACGGTCCCTCCAGGACAGCCTTCTCCCGCTTGGATTGAATCGTCATCTGTTCAATGCTCGCAGTCGGGTGAAGGAACAGTCCGTATTCTTCGGAAAACTTAGCAATGACATCCTGAACCGGCCGCGAAAATATCGAAAGAAGCGCCTCCGCATTCACGAACCGGTCGCCGACTCGACTCCTTTTCTCAAAGATGACCGGTTCGATGCCGTTACGCTCCAACGTAATCGCGCAAGCTAGGCCCGATAACCCCGCCCCCATAATAGCTACCTTCATACCGCAACCCTCATCTATTCAATAGTTGTAAGATATAGGGTCTCTTATTTAAATTTGAGCATGCATGACTTATGGGTGGGAGTTCATGGGAGGTTTAGGTGTTATGAGATACTTGTTCATTCGTCATCGTCATAAGCTCACTGACCGTCACCAACCGATATCCATCGGCAGTCAGCTCCTCGGTTAGCACCCGAACCGCCTCGATCGTCTGTGCCCGGTCACCATATCCGTCATGGAACAGGAAGATACTGCCGTTCGCCACCGACCGGCGCGTATGCTCCAAGATAAAATCCACGCCGGGTTGGGGCTGCTCCCAATCCTTTGCCTCACCGTTAACGCACCCGATCGAATAATACCCGAACTCCTCGGCAAGCGATAAGATAACCTCATTCACGGCAAAATACGGCGGCCGGAAGCTGAATGCCGGCTTTCCGGTCACCTGGCGGATCCGCTCGTCTCCCAGCAGGATTTCGGCCCGTGCCTCCTCCAGCGTCAAACGGGTCAAATCCGGATGTGAGTAAGTGTGATTGGCAATCTCATGTCCGGCGGCATGTACCTTGGCCGCGATGTCTCCAAACCGATCGATCTCCTGCCCAATCATGCAAAAGGTGGCCTTCCCGTTCACCTTCCGAAAAATCTCCAGCACTTGTTCCGTATAAACGGGATGCGGCCCGTCGTCAAACGTAAAGGCGACCGCCTTCTCCCCGGTCGGCACCCGGTGTACCAACGAACCCTTGGCCATCATGAGACCCCTCCGATTCATTTAAGATGCCAGCTAGCCTAGACCAGCGTCAGCACGACGACAGACATCGGCGGCAGCGTTGCCGACAAGCCGTTTTCACTTACCTTCGTAACTCCTTCAAATACGTGCGGTTTCACTGTCTCTGGCTGCTCGAAGGTATTATGCGCATTCCTATCGGCATGCGTCAACACTCGCCCGGTGACCTTCTTGCCCGCCGCTAATCCGCGCAATTGCAGAGTTACGGAAGCTTCCTGCTGCGGATCAACGTTGCACAGGCTAATATCGATCGTGCCGTTCGCCCGTTTTGAAGCCGAACCGCTGATCTGAGGAATCGAATCCTCGCCCAAGCTGTAAACGTCTGCGTCCAGATGAAGGGCAAGCGCCTCGGCGTCCTGGTGAACCTTAAACATCTCGAAGACATGATAGGTTGGGGTCAACAGCATCTTCTCGCCTTCGGTCAGAATCATCGCCTGCAGCACGTTGACGGTCTGCGCAATATTTGCCATATGGACGCGGTCGCAGTGACGGTGGAAGATATGAAAATGCAAACCGGCAACCAGCGCATCCCGCATGGAATTTTGCTGATACAGGAAACCTGGATTCGTCCCCGGTTCCACTTGGAACCAGTTCCCCCACTCGTCCACGATTAGGCCGACCCGTTTCTGCGGATCGTATTGGTCCATGATCGCCGAATGCCGCTTAATCAACTCGTCCATATGAAGCGCTAGCTTCATCGTCTCGAACCACTCCGCTTCATCGAAGCCCAGCGCTGGACGTTTGACTTCAAAACCTCCCGGCACCGTGTAGTTATGCAGGCTGAGTCCGTCCATGTACGCGCCGGCTTGGCGCATCAGCGTCTCCGTCCAGTGGTAGTCATCGACATTGGCGCCGCCGGCGATTTTATAAAGCCGGTTCTCGCCGTAATTTCGGACGTACGTCTGGTATCTGCGGTACTCGTCGGCGTAATATTCCGCCCGCATGTTCCCGCCGCAGCCCCAGTTCTCGTTGCCGACACCGAAATACTTCAGGCGCCAAGGCTTCTCCCGTCCGTTCGCCTGCCGCCAGTTGGCCATCGGGGATTCGCCGTCAAAGGTCATGTATTCGACCCATTCCTGCATCTCCTGCACGGTTCCGCTGCCGACGTTCCCGCAAATGTACGGCTCCGTGCCCAGCAGCTCGCAGAGATCAAAAAATTCATGCGTACCAAAGTGATTATTCTCCACGACGCCGCCCCAATGCGTATTCACCATCCGTTTGCGTTGTTCCCGCGGACCCACGCCGTCCTTCCAATGGTACTCGTCAGCAAAACAGCCGCCCGGCCAGCGCAGCACCGGGATGTTCAGTCCCCGCAGTGCTGCGAGTACGTCGTTTCGAATGCCGCGGGTGTTCGGAATCGGCGAATCCTCGCCCACCCATATTCCTTCGTAGATACAGCGGCCGAGATGCTCGGCGAAGTGCCCGTAAATATGGCGGCTGATCGTTCCAACCGATTGATCGGCATTGACCGTGATTTTGGCAACCATCCTCTGTTCTCCCTTCATTTCTAACCTTTGACTGCCCCTGCAATCATGCTTTGTTGGACTTGCTTGTTCAACAATAAATAAATGACCACCGTAGGGACGGTCGTGATCATCAGCCCAGCCCCTATGATTCCCCACTGCGTAATGTACGTTCCGACCATCGACATCATCCCGACCGTCAGCGTCTGATAATGCGCGTCATTGATGAAGGTCACCGCAAACATCAGCTCGTTCCAACAGGAGAGGAAGGTGAAGATCGCTACGGTAGCGATCGCGGGACGAATCAACGGCAGAATGATATGAAAGAAGGTTCTGTAAATGCCGCATCCGTCGATCACCGCGGATTCCTCCATCTCGCGGGGAACCCCCTTGAAGAAGCTGCCGAGAATGAATACGGCCATCGGAATGCCGAACGCGACGTAAGGAATAATCAACGACCAGTAGGTGTTCAGCAAATGCAGGTTTTTTAGAACCATAAACAACGGCAACAGCGCCGCATGAATCGGGACCATCATCCCGAGGAGGATCAGCGTCATCGTCAAATTGCTCAGCTTCCAGTTCATTCTCGTGATGGCATAGGCCGCCATCGAGGACAAGATCAATACCAGGATGATGGAAGCCGCCGTGACCCACACGCTATTCACGAAGTAGCTCATGACGTTGCCGTCCGATAATGCCTTGGCATAGTTGCTCCAAAGGAGCTTCTTCGGAAATCCCGCTACATCGCCGCTGAAGATCTCGCTGTTGTCTTTCAGGGAGAAGAACGCGAGCCAAATCAGGGGATACACTTGAACAATCGCCACGAGGACCAAAAACAATTGCAACAGGACCTTCCCAAGGAATGACGGCTTTTTGGGCAACCTTGCTTCTACAGTATTCATCAAACTCACCCCTATTCGGTCTTGAAGAATTTATTGATCAGCACCGTGAAGATCAAGCATTCCAGAATAATAAAGACGGATACCGCACTGCCGTAACCATACCGGTACGTATTGAAGATCGTCGTGTACATCAAGGTGCTTGGCACCTCGGTCGCGAACAAAGGACCGCCGCCCGTGAGGACATACACCAGATCAAAGACTTTGAAGGCGCCAATGACCGAGAAAACGAGACAGACTTTGAGAATCGGCTTCATTAGCGGGATGGTAATCGAGAAGGCGGTCCGTACCCGGGAAGCCCCGTCAATTTTGGCCGCTTCGAGAATATCCTGCGAGATCGACTTCGCCCCGGCATACATCAGTAGCATATGATATCCGACGTATTGCCACAGGGTTGGAATGAACGACGCCACGAGGGCGGTTTTTTTCTGACCTAGCCAATCTTGGGCCAATCCCGAGAGGCCGATGTTATCCAGCAATGTATTTAAAAGGCCGTAATCCGCATTGTAGATTTTGGACCATAATTGCGCGATCACCACGGTGGAGATCAACACCGGAATAAAATACACCGTCCGATAAAAGCCTTCACCTTTCACCGAGGAAGCCAGGATTAAGGCAAGCAGCAGAGAAATCGGCAATTGAATGAAGATGGATGCTGCCGCGAACAGGAAGGAATTGCGGATGGAATGCAGAGCCCTGGCATCGGTGAACATCTCCACGTAGTTATCCAGTCCGATAAAAGTGCCTTTACCGACGCCATTCCAATCCAACACGCTGTAATAACTCGAGACGAAAATCGGAACCAATACAATTCCGCAAAAAATGAGAAGGGTAGGAAGAACGAATATCGCAATCGCGGTCTTGTTCGAAAACACTGAATTCATCGTAAGTTCTCCTCTCAAAGATCGTGGTCAGGGTTTCCCCTGACCACGTCTGGTTTGAGATGATTCAAGGATTAGAGCGTAAGTTCCGTCGGTTTGAGCTGCGCCATCTGTTTACAGAACTCCTCTGGCGTAATATCGCCAGCCAGGAGCGAGGCAATCAGGTTCTTATGCGTTTCCGCAGACTCGGCCGGAAGAATGTTATCCCACCAGGTAATAAACGAGGTTGCGGTCTTCATAATGTCGGCGGCCGATTGGTCCAGCGAGGACAGGCTCGAGGTATCCAGCCCATCGATGTTCCAGCTTGGAAGGCCTGCGCCGGCCAGATAACCCTGCGTACCCAACTGCTCGCTTAGATACATCAGGAAATCAACCGCTTCTTTCGGATGCTTCGTCGTGCTGCTGACATAGAACCCGTCTACGGCCCCGCCGAAGATTTCCGTAGCTTTGCCCTTCCCGTCTTCAAATACCGGGAATGGAATGACTTGAACCTTGCCTTTGGTTGCCGAGGAAGGATCTTCGATCCCGGCATTCACCCAGTTCGCTTGGAACATCATGGCGCCGCTGCCTGCATTAAAGGCGCCCAGCATCTCATCGTAGCTCATGCTCAGCATACTGCTGTTAAACGCGCCTACCTTCGCCAGTTCCTGCATCTTGGCCGCGGCGGCAACGAAATCCGGCGAATCCCATTTGGCCGGATCCTTGAAGGCCTCGATCACCGCGTCATGTCCGGCCTGGCGCATGGCAATCATGTCGTACCAGTACATGCCCGGCCAGCGGTCTTTCTCGCCGATCAGCGCCGGCGTAATTCCCGCCGCTTTCAGCTTCTCCACCGCATCCAACAGCTCCGTGTACGTCGTCGGGATTTTGGCTCCCGCCTTCTCGAACAACTCGGTGTTTACGTAAAGGTTGGCAATATGGGTGTAAACGGGCAGGGTATAGATTTTGCCGTCGGTTTCAATGGCTTCCGCCATCCCCGGCGCCATCTTCGATTTGATCTCATCGGTCAGATAGCTGGAGATTTCCAGCACGTTTTCGGATTCGATATAAGGCTGCATAAAGCTTCCGCCGCCCATGCCGTAGAAGAGGTCTGGCGCTTCGTTAGCCGCCAGTGACGTTTTGATTTTTGTCTTATACTGTTCGCCGGTTGTTCCGGTCCGTTCAATTTGCACGTCGGGATGCTCGCTGTTCCACTTCTCGATGATTTGCGGCAGCAATTTCGCCGACGGGTCCGTGTTCCCTACAGATTGGTCCCATAGCGTCAGTTTGATGGAACCGCTTCCACTTCCGTCCGAAGACTTCCCTTCGGAAGAATTGGACGAACAGGCTGCCAAGCTACCAGCTAGACCTAACGCAAGGACGATACTCATGGATCTTTTTAACAACGCTTTCATCTCTTTGACCTCCCAACTAGATTCGATGCATCTACCGTTATTTTAGGAAAGATCTCCCGGGACCTCCATTCATAAAACCTGCATCCCCTTTTAAAATTCAAGCATTCCTCACTCGTCATCATGCGTTGCGGTACTCATTCATGGATCGTCCGGTCGCCTTCTTGAAGAGGATGCTGAAATAATGCGGATCCGTGATGCCTACCCGTTCGCCAATCTCGTAACCTTTGAAATCCGTGGTTTTTAAGAGACATTCCGCTTTCTTCATTCGCAAGTTGGTCAAGTACTCTACGAAGGTCTGACCCGTTTCCTTCTTCATGAGCCGGCCCAGATGGCCCGGACTGACGAAAAAAGCCGCCGCGGTACTCGCCAATCCGACCCCGGGATCGCCCAGGTTCTGTTCCAGATACGCCTGCACTTGATAGATCAGGTTCCCTTCCTTGGCTTGCCTTTTCGTAGAAATCGCCTTGGCAACATGAAGGACGTAAGGCTCCAACGCTTGAACCAACTCCGGCAAATTATCAGCCGTGATGATCGACACCAGCGTTTCTGTGTCTAGCCCCTGTTCACCCTCAAGCTGCTGCTCCATCGCCGCGTGTTGGCATTCATGAATCACGTCCATCGCCGCCATCCGAAACTGGGACACGCTTGAGAAGGAAACGTCAAAGATAGCCTGAAGCAACTCCACGGCGCGATCGGACGAACCGACGCTGATGTAAAATTGCAGTTGCCTCAATAGCTCCGGGTTTGATCGGTACGTTTCCTCTCTGTTATCTACCATATCCTCATAACAAATCACCTGGTTATTCCCAACGAACGCTTTATAACGGATCGCGTTGCAGGCCTCCGCGTATCCCAGATGTCCCTCCTGCAAGCTATGGCGCTTCCGCCCGACTCCAATGTTGACTATGCCTTTCGGAGCATGGATCAATCGGTCGAGCAACGCTTCACAGATCCCGGCTAGATCTCCCTCTGGACGAAAAGAAATCAAGACAAACTGGTTTCGAGTATCCAACAGCATGGTAACGAAGGGATCTCCCTGAAAGAACAGCTCCAACTTCCGCTTGCACGCCATCCCAAGCAAAATCAACTGCTCCTCGGTGTGTTTCTCCGCTATCGGGGTAATTTCGACAACGGCAATTTGGTAGGGAGCTTCCTGCCGGAAGGCGGGCAGCTGAAAATACTCGGCCTGTTCCCGGATTTCCTCCCGGGAAAGCGTCCCCTGTAACCACTGCAGCAGGAACTTCTCCCGGAGATAAGGTAGATTCCGCGCCAACTCTTCCTTCAGTCTCGCAAGTTCCCCTTCCCGGGATCGTTCCTCCTCGATCTTCCGTTTCAGCTTGCCGGTGACATGCAGCAGGTCCGCCGCCCGAATCGGTTTGAGCAGGAAATCGAACACCCCGATTTTGATGCTCTGCTGCGCATATTCAAACTCATCATGGCCGCTTACGACGACGATTTTGATCTGCGGGTACTTCTCCAGGACGCTTCGGCTAAACTCGATCCCGTCGATATTCGGCATATAAATGTCAGTGAGGATAACATCCGGTTTCACCTGCTCCACCAACTCCATCGCCTCCTGGGCATTCGGAGCTTCCCCAACGATCTCGAAGCCTTCCTGTTCCCAATCCATGCGCATACGAATCAAATTCCGGATCAAATGCTCGTCGTCAACGATGAGAACCTTCAACTTTTCCATGGCGCATCTACTCCATTCGGTAGAATTAGTGTGATCGTTGTCCCTGACCCCGGTTCACTTTCGATGTGGAATACGTCTTTATCCTCATAAAAAATGCGCAAGCGCTCCATCGTTCCCCATAAGCCAAAGCTCTTGATTTGACCTTGTCTTTCCGTGAACAGGATTTGCTCGATCTCCTCCCGCGACATGCCGATGCCATCGTCGGAAATCGAGAGGATCACAGATTCTTCCACTTGCTTGGCGGTAATCCGTATGGTTCCTTTCATCCCTTTAGGTCGAATGCCATGGTAGAGCGAGTTCTCTACCAACGGCTGAAGCACCAGCTTCGGAATCGGGATTGGGTCGCAACCCTCCTCCACCTCGAACCGGGCCTCAAATACGTCCGGATAACGCACGCTCTGGATGATTAAGTAATTCCGTACGATCTCGATTTCTTCCCCAACGGTGATGACGTCTTGCCCTTTGCTCACACTCAACCGATAATAGCTCCCCAGCGCCTCGATCAACTCACATACCTGTTCGTTCTCTCCTGAGAGCGCAAGCGATGTGATCGAGTCTAGCGTGTTATACAAGAAATGGGGCTTGATTTGGGATTGAAGCGCATTTAACTCTGCTTTGCGTATCGTCTTCTGCTCTTCAATGACGCGCTTCACCAGCTGATCAATCTGTTCGATCATCCGATTATAGCCGTTATATAGCTGCTCCAGCTCGAAGCTGCTCGGCTCCGTAGTGACCTTCATGAAATTGCCGCTAGGCGCTTTATTCATCGCCCGAAGCAGCTTCTGAATCGGTTTAATGATACTGCGTGAAATCACGAAGGAGCTGACAAAGAAGATGGTGCCGTTAATAATCAGCAGAACCAGCGTCAACACCACCAGCGATTGGTTGCGCGACTCCATGCTGTCATGCGGCGAAATGCTCACAAACTTCCAGTTATAGGCCCCGCCCGACAGATAGGTCACGGTATATTTCCGGGAACCCAAATTCATGGATAGGGAGCCTGAGTCCTTTTGCTGAAATTGTTCCTCCAACATCGCCTTGTTCGTATCGAGCAGTTCATGCAGAACGGCGCTGCCTTGCTCGTCCGTAGCATCCGCCACAATGGTCTGATTGTTCTCATCCAAAATGGCGATTTGTAAGGAGCTCCCATTTTGGAGATTTGAATAAGCCTGAACCAAGGCGTCGTCCTTGATATCTATGACCAACACCCCGAGAGGGGCCGTATTGTCGATGTCGCGAATCAAGCGTATAAAAGAGACGATATTGCCGTCGACGGAGTCCGCAGGCCCTCGTCGATTATCCAGCCTCAGAATATATTTCCCTTTGTTGCTCACCACTTGGTCATACCAAGGGGCATCCTTGATATCCACCTCCATGTACGTTGGCAATTCTTGAGTTGCGACGGTGAAGCGATGCCCGGCATGGTCATAAATGTGCACGGAATCGATGATCGGAACCGCTTGCATAAGATTGTACAGATAAGAGCTGACTTTCGACTGGGTTTGCAGGTTCGCATATACGTCTCCCTGCCGGAGCAAGTTCTGCAAATTGCGATCCGAGAAGATCATTTTCGAATAGTTGTTGACGTTCTCAATCATTAAATCTACGTTTGTCCTTATGGACGTCACCGTTTGCAGCGAGGCTTCATTGATTTTCTTCTGGGCCGAATTGGCTGCCATTTGGTCCAGCACCATATAACTTAGACCCACTGTAAACAAGATCACGAGAAAATAAGCAAACGGAATCTTGAAAGCTAGCTTTTTCGGCTTGCCGTAACTTAAAGATCGTATGCTCTCCACCAACCGCGTTTTCACTGTCCGGTCCTCCGCTTCTTGTGCCTTAGAATCCCACAACCTTCATTATATCGATTGATGGCCCAGCCAAACAATTTGAAAACACAACCGGAAGTAGGGAAAAGGTTAGACGATGCGGCCAAGAGGCCTCCTGTCACACCAGGACAAGAGGCCTCTTGGCTCAACAGTTACGCCTTTCGTTAGGAATCTATTGGAACAGGTCCGGCAGAATATCGTAGATGTACTGGTTCACCCAGTTCCAGGCGTGCGTGCCGCCATCGCCTACAATAAAGTAGAAATTCCCCTTGGTCGTATCCGACGAATAAATGAAGGTATCGGTGAGTTGCTTCATCGCATCGATCTGAGGCTTCAAGTTCGGATAAGCGATATCCAAACTGCCCGTGGCGCTGAAGATATAGTAATCCTGCGGTTGATACCCTGCGTCCTTGACGACTTTGGCTAGGTATTCCGCCGTTTCCTTCGGTTTGCTGCCTCCGCCTCCTTGGCCCAACGCCCAGCTATCCCCGCTTAACGGCAGGTAATACTTGAAATAGTCGAGGTTATGGATGAAGGTATACCATGTCGTCACCGAGCCCATAGAGAACCCGCCAAACGCCCGATGCGCGCGGGAGGCCTTCAAATCGTCCAAGCTGGCGGATTTCGCATAGGTATGATAATTCGTTTCCACCAACGGCACAATGGTCTGGATTAATTCCTCGTGGAAGAGAGCCGTATCGTTTTTCCCGCCGTAGAAGGTTGGGGTTACCACGATCATCGGTTCAATGTCGCCGTTTGCGATCATATGGTCGATGATTTTCTTCAATTCCTTGCTTTGGCCGGGGCCGCCGAAGATGAGATTCTCATTTTCCCCGCCGCCGTGCATCAGATAAAGCACATTATACTGCTTCGTGGAATCGGACGCGTCGTAACCGTACGGAAGATAAACGTTCAGCTTCTTCTCATCCATTCCGCCGGTTAAGTTCGGCGTCTTGTACGTTAAGCTCTCGATCGTCCCCGGTTTGGCGCTCTCGGTTCGGTAGGCGTCCGGAACTTCCTTGAAATATTTCTCGTTTGCGGCTTCCTCCGTCATCTCCAGCTTGCTAACCGCAGCCTGGATCGCCGCGTATTGCTCATCGAGTTGGGGTTGAGTGGCCTTTTTGTCGTTCAATACATTGGCGGCCACTACCTTCATCAGAGCATCTGTCACCACGCCAGAGTTTTTATAAAGCGTGAAATCCAGCTTCAGCGTGCTCTTGATCAGATTCAGAAGGTCGTAGGGATTAACTCCGCTGACATCCCCCTTGGCCTTGCCCATGAGCACGATTTCGCCGAATTTGCTCGTATCGTTCCAGGCGCTGCCCGTTGAATCGAATAGATTCAAGGTCCCGATTCGATTTGCATCCTTCGCGTCGTTGATTTGCAATTCGAGGCCCATTACCTTTCCGTTCTCGGGTTTGGATTGGAGGGCAACCCGGGCTTCGATGACATATCCGCCGTCCACTCGTTTCGAAGCGGTGTAGAACCGCTCGATTTTACCGTTGTCCACGGATTGGGCATTCTCAACATTGACGCGAAAATGCAAGTCGTCTAGTCCGTATTCCTGCGTCTTGTCGTGATTCTCGTCCAGGAAGATCTCCAAGGAATCCTGCATGTAAGGAGTTACCGATTCGGTAGAAAGATGCTGATCCTTGACTTCAACCAGGATATACAGGGCGCGGTCATCCCACAAAGTCTTTAATGTGGCGGAAGCCTTCGCTTGATCCGACGGAAATTTAGGTGTAACCGTTTGCACTTTGCTCCAGGCTTTGTCGATGTCGCCGTCAATCACGGGCGAGCCGAAGGGGGCCGCCATTCTGCCCTGGGCATCCAGCCCGCTCTTGTCTCCCGGTGCAGGCTTGCCTGGATTCGGTGCCGCGGAAACCTCAGTCCACGAACCTGGAGCATTCGCAAACACCAAGGATACGCCGATCAACATCATCATAAAGGATTGCAGGAACAGCTTCGTTCTTCTCTTCAACAAGTTCTCCTCCTTCAACCGGTCATGGGTTCTGGGTGGTTCCTCTGTTTTCATACGATACTTTCGCCGTTACCAACGCCCTTCAGCCAACACACCCCCTTACCGCCAGATTTAGAAGCGCTTTCATAATTAACCTCCCTTAATGGAAAATGAGTTTCATCCCTATTTTAGGGAGAGCAGGGCGATGACTACATTCATAAATCGAGCATTGGCTTTCAAAATTCGAACATCTATAGGGAGAACCAACGGAATCTTCCCTCGTTCCTTTGTCACAAAAACACCCCGTACCTCGTCTTATGATTAAGGCCTAGTATGAATAGGTTATGAAACCGAGAAACGATAGGAAGTGAAACCATGAAGGAACTGTACGAGAAATATCATAGACTGCTCTTTAAACTTGCTTATCAACTGACCGGATCCGTCACGGATGCGGAGGATGTGGTGCAGGACGTATTTCTGAAAATCGCCGATGTGCCGCCGGAGAAGCTGACGGAACCCAAAGCTTATCTTTGCAAGATGGTCACCAACCGTTGCCGAGATTTGTATAAATCAGCACGCCGAAAACGGGAGCAATACTATGGGGAATGGCTTCCGGAGCCTCTGCACAGCCTGCATGACGATGCGATGGAAGCCGTCGTCCGCGATGACCTGCTGTCCTATGCAATGCTGGTTCTGCTTGAAAGGTTATCTCCAACGGAACGTGTCGTTTTTGTGCTTCGAGAGGCACTTGGCTTTGACTACCCGGAAATCGCCGAACTGGTGGAGAAGAGCGAAGTGAACTGTCGCAAACTGCTCAGTCGGGCCCACGCAAAAATGGGGGTGACTGCGGATCAACTCGTTCCCCAGGAGGGAACCGCTCCCGAACTCGTCCACCAATTCCTTAACGCACTCAAACAAGGGAACCTCGATCAAATCTTATCCATTCTGGATCAAGAGGTTGTCCTTGTCGCCGATGGAGGGGGCAAAGTCTTGGCCGCTGCCAAACCGATCATCACAAGAGAGTTCGTTGCCAAATTCTTGCTGGGTCCGTTCCGGCAAGCCACCACGATCGATGGAATCCATTTCGAGGTTATTCGGATGAACGGGCAGCCGGCATTTCGGATTCGATCGGAGGAAGGGATTCATTCCGTCGGAATTTTTCATGTGGAGAACCAGCAAATTCGCAACATCTATCTGGTTAGAAACCCGGATAAATTACAGCATGTCGGGGAATGAAACGAAGCACCAAGAGCCCTCAGGGGATTCTTGGTGCTTCTGTATTTTTTACTTCGAGGGTTATCGCTTAGCTCAGTCCGGCTTTCGTCAATCCGAAGGCGGCGTCGGCCGAACCCGGTACGGTCTTGAAGGCAACGTTAACTCGGTTCCAGGCATTGATCGTCATGATCGAGAACGTGAGATCGGAAACCTCTTTTTCGGAAAATTGCTCGCGTACGCGGTTGTAGACCTCATCCGGCACGCCATGCTCCGGTAAATGGGTCAGAATCTCGGTCCAGGCAAGGGCCGCCCGTTCGCGCGGGCTAAACAGCGTTGATTCCCGCCAAATCGAAATGTGGTACAGGCGCAGCTCGCTTTCGCCGTGGATTTTCGCCTCCTTCACATGCATATCGAAGCAAAATCCGCATCCATTGAGTTGCGAGGCTCGGATGTGAACGAGGTGGCGAATCTTCTCCTCAATGGAGCTTCCCTTCTCAGCCCCGCTGAAATCCATCAATCGGTTGAAGAACTCCGGGGATTGTTGCATATAATTGATGCGTTGCGTCATTGTTCATCTACCTCCCTTTTTGATCAAGCACGTAAATATAACGACGAGGCGATTCATTCTGTGACAGCATCAACCTAAGAAAAAAAGCAGCTGAACCGAGAGCCTCTCGTCAGCTGCCAAGTCTTCACTAAATCCCGCGTAAATTCCATGCGGAAAGGGAACTCATCGTCACGCTGGGTCCCTGTACAAATAACCGAATCCCCTCGCTGTCCTCCCGTAGAGGGTAAACCCGGCCCGTCAAGCAAAGCTCTTCATTGACGAACACCTCAACAATGGAGTGGTCGATGAAGAGGTAAACTCGAAGCTGGTCAAGATGCCGCATTTCGTAAGGGGCAACGAGTTCCCAAGTATGAACGCCCGCCGCTTGACTGGATCGGGAGCGGTCCAGTACGATCCGTCCTCCCGATACATCGAACTTCAGCGTGGTTTGTTCTTTCCCGTCCGGCGAACGGAATACCTCGAAGCCAAACAACGTTTCCGAACCGGTCAGCTCAAACTCCGCTTTGATTTCGACGGCTTTGCCTTGGATCCCCAGCTCATGTTCCCCTTGAGGAAGGACGGTTTTTGGAAGCTCAAATGGGTTCTCCCTCAACATCTGAAGCTCCGCAACCGGTTTGAAGATCAGCGTGTTCTTGGCTGGGTGAAGCTCCACGGTTCTCGGGATCGACTGCACCCCCGACCATCCCTGAATCTCCGTCATTTCGCCGCGCGCGTTGTCGGGGAGCCAGCCCCACAAAATTCGGCGGCCGTCCGGAGCCAACATGGATTGCGGTGCATAATACCCTTCCCAGCTGCCATGATCCACGAAGCCCTCCCGCTCCTTCACAAATTGCAGATCGTCTCCCATCGAACCCACAAGATACTTCACCTTGTCGCTTGGTGAGTAAATCAGGACCCATTTGTCTTTCAGGCGGAATACGTTCGGACATTCCCACAGGCTTTCCTCCCCCGTATCCAGGAGATGCAGAAACGACCAATCCCGCAGGTTTGCTGATTCGTATAATAGTGCGCAGCCTTTGCCTTGGACGCTTCCTCCCAGCACCATCAGCCACCGGTCCCCCTCCTTCCATACATAAGGGTCCCGCCAGTCCCTTACGGTCAGATCCTTGCCGTGAATATCCGAGGTTAACACCGGGTTTTCTTCAGGCTTCACCCAGGTCCGCAGCCCATCGGGGCTGGTGGCCATCCATTGCTCCGCGCCGGTCTCGGCATTCCGCTCGCCCTCACCTACACTGGTATAGAACAGGGTCGGCACGCCCTGATCATCGATCACCGCACAGCCGGAGTAGCAATGCACCTCGCCAAGTTCGGTGGACGGTGCCAGCGCGACCGGCAAATGCTGCCAATGCACCAGATCCGTGCTCACCGCGTGCCCCCAGTGGATCGTCCCCCACTGATCCCCATATGGGTTGTATTGATAGAACAAATGATATTGACCTTCGTGAACCACGAGCCCGTTCGGATCGTTCATCCAATTCGCAGGCGGGGTAAAATGATAAATAGGCTTGCCTAGGGTCATGTCACAATCCTCCGTTTCACTGGGATCCTAATGCGAAGTCATCGAAGGCGGGGCATCCTCCGGGGAGCTTCCCCATTCCTTGTTCGGCCGCGGCCCCATCTCCAGCACAAGCCGTCCCCCGTTCATCAATTCCTGATGGGTCAGCCAAGGCCGCGAATGCGGTTGCCCGTTCAAGACGGCGGATTGGATGTACTTGTTTGCCTTGGAGACATGATTCGCTTCAATGACAAACGTTTGGCCCTCCCCGACACGGAGGATCGTCTTCTCGAAGATAGGGCTCCCTATATCATACACGGGCCGCCCCGGGCACACCGGATAGAAGCCCATCGCGCTGAATACATACCAGGAAGAAAGCGAACCGATGTCATCGTCTCCGCACAGACCCGCCGGCCCAGCGTTGTACATCAGGTGCTGGATATCGCGTACGCGCCGCTGGGTTTTCCAAGGGGCTCCGGCATAATTGTATAAGTACGGGATATGAAAGCCGGGTTCGTTGCCATGCGCATACATCCCGATCAGTCCCGACATATCGGGGAATTGCCCGAGAAACCATGGCTTCTCCATCGTGTATTGCTCCGTAAACAAAGCGTCGAGCTTTTGAACGAAAGCCTCTCTCCCGCCCATCAGGCGGATTAATCCCTCCACATCGTGCTGGACATGGAAGGTATAAATCCAGCTGTTCACTTCGGCAAAATACCCCTCCCCGGCAAATCCGCCGGACAGCTTCGGATCAAACGGTTCGACCCATTCCCCTTCCGCCGTCCTGGGAGCCATCAGCCCGAGGTCCGAGCGGAATAGGTGGCGATAGTTGCTCGCGCGTTGAAGAAAAAGCTCGGCTTCCTCTTCCCGCCCCAGTTTACGGGCCACTTGGGCGACGCACCAATCGTCATAAGCCCGCTCCAGAGTCACGGACACGGATTGCCGGCGGTGCCAAGGATCGACCTCGGGCACCCATTCGTCAACGCCAACTTCAGGCACCCAGGTAATCTGATTTGGCATCTTCTCCATGACGAGATTCCATAACTTTTTTCTCCACTCGTCCGGGTCGGCGACTTTCGCCTCCTCCCTAACAGGGAGCGCAGGGAACCAGCCTTTTTCGTAGTACACCTGGTCCAATTCCGTAGCCGGCACCGTCCGCCAAGGGATCAGAGACATTTCCGTGGCATCCTTGACCATTCCTTCATAGGCCTTCTCGACCTGAATATCATCCAGCCCTTTCGCACAGGCATCCGCGATGAGCGAAGCGGCATGATGGCCAATCATCACCGCGTGATCTCCGCCCGGATGAGGGAATTTGGGCAGCAACCCGCCTTGTTCGTACATGCGGACCAACGAGTACACCATATCTTCGAAGACGCGGGGTTCGATAAGGCTCTGCAAAGGACGGGCACAGCGATACGTATCCCAAAGCTGGTCATGCGTGTAGAAGTCCCGGCCTTCCGTCTTGTGGACTTTTCCGTCAAAGCCGCTGTAATATTGGCCATCTTCCGTCATATTCCGCATCCGTTGCAGCGTACGGTACATCGCCGTATAGAAAATCGTCCGCTCTTCCTCCGTCCCGCCTTCCACCTCGATTGCCGAAAGCGCGCGGTTCCAAGCGTCCCGGGCTCGGGAAACGGCAGCCTCGAAGTCCCAATCCGGCAGCTCCTGCTGTTGGTTCTTCCGGGCTTGCTCCAAGCTGATATAGGAGATCCCTACCTTGAACTCTATCGTTTGTTCCTGTTGCTGCGGCTCATAGGTCAAATAGATGGCGGGGCTGTTTTTGATGGAGCCACATGACAACGCGGCCTCTCTCATTTCCAAGCTGAAATAGCAAACCTGTCCTTTATTGGCGCGCTGCCCTTCGATCACACGGCCATCGTGTTTATGGATTTGCGTCGTCTCGCCGCCGTTGAGGATGATATGGAGCGGCCCGTCGGCGTGAAAGCGAAAATAAGCACTGCGCTGAGCCACCGTCATCTCGGCATTGATCTCAGGATCCTCCAGGAAGACACGGTACTTGTAAGGCCGAGTCTCCTCCAAATCATGATCGAAGGCAGAAGCAAGCGCTTCCAGTCGATCGGACAAAGGGCTGCCGGAAACCGTCACCGATGCTGGTCCGAAGGAGAATCCGAAATTTTTGTCCGTCAAATACTTGTCTCCGATACCCGGCGTGGTGACCGGATCAATCTCCATCATCCCATGAGGAAGCTGAACGGTTGGAGACGTGGACCACGTTTTGTAGGACAATGTCCCGATATTGGTATTGACGTACGATGCCCAATCCCGATCCGCACGAGCGGTTGTATTCTTCAATTTTATCCCTCCCAAAATGATATTCCTATTTCAATTATATATAATATATTCATCATAACATATAGCACAAAAATTATAGCGTCAATTACGATTTCTCTTAGGGGCTTCCTCCCTCTTAAAAACAGAAAAGCGACCTTTGCAGGTCGCTCGCTTTTGAAATTGCATGAAGGCTGGGAATTCGAAGGAGAATCGACAAGTGTGGGTTATCCTTCTACCATTTTTATCATTCTACCAATGACCATCACCGCCTCCGCCCGGGTTGCCTGGTCTTGGGGGTGTATGGTGCGGTCTGGATATCCGGAGAAGATCCCCTGCTCCGTCACGGCTTGGACGGCATCCTTCGCCCAACTCGAGATCCGTTCCCCGTCCGCGAAGGACAGAACGCTCTTCGGCTTCTCTAAATGCAAGGCGTTTGCCGCTATCACGGCCATCTGCTCCCTCGTAATCGGCTGGTCCGGTGCAAAGAGTGTGTCGTCAATCCCCCGGATGACCCCGTTGGCGTAGGCGATGGAGATTGCCGACCGTGCCCAATGCTTCTCCGTGTCGGCAAACGTTTTATCCCCTGCCGCTTTCCATGCCATCGCCGAGTTCAAGATCGAAACGAACTCTGCCCGCGTAATCGGACGGTTCGGCCGGAAGGTGCCGTCCGGATACCCGCTGACGATCCCGCTCTCCGTAAGATGCCGGATCGTTTCCTCAGCGTAGTGGCCTTGGATATCCGTCAGTACGACCGCTGGCTCTTGGATCTCAACCGTTCGGGAGAGGGCCGCAAATTTCGTAAAATGATCGGTTGTGCCGCTGACGATGCCGTTTTCGTAGTCAACGAGCAGATCGTTCAACGCAACCCATTCCCCCGTCTCCTCGTTCAGCCAAACTAGCAGGATCTGTTTGCCATCCTCCTGCTTCACGTCGGCGTTCAGACGCAGTTGGATGGTCACAGGGACAAGGAATTTCCCCGGTACATTCTTCTTAAAATCGAGTACCCGGCTAACCAGACGTTCCTGATCGGACAACGGCAGGGCACTCGTATCTGTGATCTCTTCGATCGTCACCTGGAACGGGCGATCCAGCGCACCTGCCGGAAACCGGATTTCCCCTCCAGTGAACTTCGCTGTGCCGCCAGCAGCTCCGATCGGATATACGTTATTCGGCAAGGACGGAGCCCCGCTGTTGGAGGACGTATTGCCGCCCGGCGATGGCGCCGGGTTACTGCTTCTCTGGATCAGCCGGAACCGCTGGGACGTTGCCGTCTTCTCGTTCCCCGTCTGATCTGCCGCTCTCACATGCAGGTACCAATCGCCGTCCGCTCCGCTCTTCGTCAAATTAGCGCCACTAACGAACGGTACCCAGCCATCCGTTGGCGAAGCGGGATCCGTTGTCCATACATATTGGAGCGATGAAGCATCGACTCCGCTTCCGGTATCCCCTACCGTCGTCCGGGTTGAAGCCGAACCCTCCGCGACTTCCCGACCGTTCGGGGAGAAATCGATAGTAGGAGGCGTTTGATCGATCCTCACCTTCATCTCTTCGGACAGACGATGTCCAGCTTCATCCTCCGCTTCGAAAACAACTCGATGATCCCCATCCCCGGTGATTTCGATTGGCGTCCCATTCGCATACGCTTGCGGCGACCCGCCATCCATCGTATAGGTAAAGGAAACGATCTCGCCGAATCCCGCCGCAGCGTACACACTGGCGGTAACGCTCTGGTTCGTCCAGTCCCCTTCCCCATAAGGACTGCCATCCGCTTGAACCATCTCCGGGGTCAAGGTCAGCCCGCTGGCGCTGATTTTCACCGTACGCCGTATCGTCGTTTCCATCCCCGCCGAATTAACCGCCTTGAAATCGAGGACATGTACGCCGTCATCCCGAAGCTCAAGGCTCGACGTGTACGCCGTCCAGGTATCCCCGTCATCCAATGAATAAACAAACTCGGTGACGTCTGCAGAATCTCCATAAACCGAGGCGCTCACCGTCACAGGCTGGTTCGTCCACGTTCCGTCTAGATATTCGTCCCCATTTGACGTGGTCATCGTAATCGTAATCTCCGGCGGCCAAGGTTGATCTGCCACACTGAGCAGCGGATGACCCGCCAGATCGGAGACATTTCCCACATTCGCGTCATAGGACAGCTGGATGTCCTGTCCGCTATGCAGCTCCTCGCCGACCGTCAACTCTAAGGTTTTCGCTCCGGTTTTTACGGTATCAAGAACCCCAATTCCAACACCGTCTGCGGATACGAAAAACCCTCCCGTTGCAAGCAGGTTTACCTCTTCATCCAAAGTCACCACGAGGTGATTTGGAGCTTCGACTCGTAGGTTCACGATCGCCGGGGGAGCGGTGTCAATGCCGAGATTCGCGGCAATGCCTTGCAAGGCCGGATACGATTTCCCTTCCTCGATCGTCCAGGTCCCATTAAAATCCCACGTCTCGAACGTGGATTTGCTCTTCATCGCTGCAGTCGGCTTCCCGCCTCCATGGCCCGTTGTTGCAGCATCATAATATCCCGCGGTGACGCTGGAAGTCGGGCTGAAATCCCGGCCTACCAACCCTCCGATTTCGGAACCGGAGCCTGGGACATTCCCTGCGGCATATGCCCGGTTGACCGTTCCGACATGTCGTCCGATCAGACCGCCGGTTTCGGAGCTCCCCGCAACGGAACCGGTGGCATAAGCATCTTCAATTAAACTCCCCAGATCGGCACGGCCCACCAGGCCGCCAACCACCATCCAGCCGGAGACATCGCCTCCCGCGAACGATTTCGTGATGACGCCGGGATACATATTACCCACCAGGCCCCCGACTTTCTCAATGCCGCTTACGCTGGCTGTCGAATAGGACAACTCGACGGTCCCCCCGCTCATATCCCCGATTAAGCCGCCGCTGGAGTATCCTCCGTTGATGCGGCCGCCCTCTACCCCAATGCCGTGCACGCGGCCTCCAACGCCGAGACTCCCAATCAACCCGACCTGGACGGTTCCCGGGCGGTTGATGAATAAGCCGCGAACCGCATGCCCTTGGCCATCGAGCTGCCCGGTGAAGGGTCCGAGCGTCGCATCGCCAATTGGCGCGAAGCCCGCCCCATCCTCGTCGCTCGTGGCCCACATATCGGCCCGGCTATCGTCCGTGAACACCGTGCCGAAATCCATATCGCTTACCAGCGTATAATCCGCCGTCAGATCCATCGCCATCAATTGTAGTTGATGGGCGTTGCCGACAACCTGTGACCGTTCCGCCCGAAGGAAAGGCCGCGTTGAACCTTCCATCATGAACCAGTCCGCCGTGAAATCCAACCCGGTGTAGCTCGCCTGGCTCAGCGCTTGTGCGGTTGTTAGGCTTGTCGCGTCACAAGAAACCTTCTCGTAAGCATCATTAAAGTAGCCGCACCCGTCCGCCTGCCCTGAAGTCTCTTCATCCCAGTAGTTACCTTCCATAAAGGTGCCGTTATTGGAACCAAGCACGCCGCCGACATCACCTGCGGGAGCAGTAACCTGACCGGAGGCATGGGACTTACCGATATAGCCATCTACCGCCATGCCGACCAGTCCGCCAACGATTTTGTCTCCGCTGACAGACCCAATGTTATAGGATGTGCTTAAGATTCCACCGGACAGATACCCCGCCAAACCGCCTATGTAATTACCACTTCCATGAACCGTGCCGGCAAAATAGGATCGACTTAACTCCCCCCCTTCCTTCAGCCCGATAAGTCCGCCAACCGTGTCATTTCCTTCCACATGACCGGTCGCATACGATTCCGTTACCGTTCCATCGCTGCGTCCTACCAATCCTCCGACATTATTCGTTCCGCTGACATTCCCCGTAGCGTACGAGGCGAGAATCTGGCCGTATTCGTAACCAACCAGCCCCCCAACCACTCCAGATCCCCATACATCGACCCCGGCATGGGACTGCTCGATCGTCCCGTTATTGTTCCCTGCCAGTGCGCCGGTAGAGGTGCCGCCCGTGATGGTACCGCCCTCCATCCCTAGATCTCGAACCATGCCTCCCGTGCCAATCATTCCAAACAGCCCCACCCCATCCTGAGACGGCCGATTGATCGTCAGGTTACGGATGACATGACCTGCCCCGTCGAACACCCCCGTGAACTGCTTGGAGCTGTCCCCGCTGTCTCTTTCCCCAATCGGCATCCAGCCCGCTCCGCCGTCCCAAACTTCCGTCGCCGACGCATCGATATCCGCGCCAAGCCGATAGTGGGCCGTCAAGTTGCCCCGTACTTCATCAAGCTGATCCAGCGTCGTGACGATAAAGGGATCCCCCGCCGTCCCGTTTCCCGCCATCGCCAATCCTTCCGAATCCGCGAAAACGGCCATTGGCGGGACACCCAACACCAACGACAGTACCATCAACCCTATGAAAAAACGCTTCATTCCGTTCAACCCTTCCTTCTCTCTTTCGCCGAATAATAATCATTCTAAAATTATAAAAGATCTCATCGGCTATCGAATCTAACTGCGGTTATAGATTCGGTTATAGAAGGGGGGATGAACGCTCCTATATAGCAAAAAAAGGGCTCTGCATGCATTTTCACGAATGACAAAACCCTGTCGGGAAATCCAGGGTCTAAATAATTTCAATTCTCGTTTCCTGGACATCTACAATTGTGTTTACTTCCTCATTATCATGCCAATAGATCTCGCATCTAATGTTCGAGTTTGATTCTTTCTTTATGGCGACAACTTTATTTACGTTCCAATCGATCGACACCTTAAATTGACCTGAACTAACAGGAACATTTTCAGAACCAAGTTCCCATATCACAATTTCACCAATTCTATTTATCTCTTTATCCGCCCGAGTTTTTGAATAAAAATGGATCGTTGTATTTTCTGGCAAATTCATTAAATCATAGTGGATACTCGGATTGCTGTACTGTCCGTCTCGATCATTCCCTTGGACAATTACACCACTTTCCAAAGAATGGTTTTTGCATCTATATTGAAGTAAATTTTCCACATCTCTAAATACAATCGATGTATTTGCGGGTATACTTCTCCACAATTTAACACAATCGATGATCTGGTTATGTCTTTCCAGGGCCGGAACCACAGTATTATTGTAATGATTCAGTCGATTCTCTTCACATCTTCCCTTATAGACAGATAAATTCTCAGATCCACTCCATCTATGTTTTTTTTTGCCCCACTGTGAAGTGTAATAGGCATAATTTTGAGGGTCCATATCTCCTACGGGCAAGCCTCTACCGCTGCTACAGGATGAAGAGACAAAGGTTTTTGCCAATTCTATAATCTCCGTTGATTTTGCCTCCGCCCAATCTGCGTATTCCTTTGCACGACTCGTCAAATCTTGAACAAAAGCTCCATTGGTACTCGATAGATATCTTAGACATACTAAATCCATACTTGCAGAGATCATGAAAGGTCCTAAAGTTTTAGTGCCCTCCATGATAAAACGCTCCGCCAAAATATGAACCTTTCCTTCAAGTTGTTTGATCATATCCGTATCTTGCTTGGGTAAATACATTAGAATGTCTTTTCTTACGGCCTCAAGATCGGCAGACCATTCCTCAATAAATTGTTGATTTACGATTTGATCAATCCGTTGGCAGATTTCATCAACCGAACTTCGTATTAATTGATCAGTAGATGATTCAATGCCAAGTAGTTTTTCTAGTTCTACTCCAATCGTATCTCCGGCCAATTTGCTAACAATTCCTGCTGCAATCCATCCTGCAACAGCCATCCAATCGACAACAAAAGTTTCTTCAATAAAATTGTTCTGATAGTTTTCTCTTGTCATTATTTAGCCCCCCATTTTCTTTGAGTATTTTCCCCCTTCTTCTACCACGTTATCCATATTCCTTATATGATAACGGCGGTCTGGGAATGGCCGATGATCAATAAACAAAGAAGAGTTATCGGAAGTGATCCGATAACTCTTCTTGTGTATCAAGGGGATATCCAAGCCATATCTAAGCCAGCCACAACTTCTCTTGCGTAGGCTGCTCTTCGAGGTACTCCTCATATTGCGGCTGAACGGGCGCATGGAATTGAGTTGGAGCCGGCTCTGGCGTCGGCTGCAGATAAGCCTCGTCCACATACATGATTCTGCGTTGAACCTGCATCAATCCATTCACGACGCGAAGCGCGACCCAGAACAACACCAGGCCAATGCCTTCGGAGAGCAGATACTGCTGATTATAGGTCCAATCGATATGGAAATACGTGAATAGGGTGTTTTCCAAAATATCCAGCTTCATTTCATTCATCAGAATGATATGCACGACGGGAAGGGCAATAAAGCCGATCCCTAGGGCAAGGGCCGTAACCATCACCGCAAAGAAGACGATGCCGGTGATGAAACGAAGGATCACGAGCATCAGATTTCGGAAGAACAACTCCCCGTCAAACCCCTTCACCATACGCATAAACCAATTTTGTCCAGCCTCTGCTTGTGCGTAGTTTGGAACCGCCGCGGGCGGAACCGGCAACCTTAAAATATGCCGAATCAGACTTTGCTCAAAGCTCACAATCCCATTCAACAGCTTGGCCATTCCAAAAAACATCGGGATCCCGATAAACACCGGAATCAACGCAATGGAAAGGGCCAGCCCCGTGATCGCTACCGTCAAATAAATAATCCCCAACGGGAGAGAGAGCAAGAGATAGAGCATCGTTGCATAGGTCTTGGGATTAAACAGCGCCCAATTCACCTTCCCCACTTTCGCCACATTCGTCGCTTCTACTGCTTTCACTTTCAAACACTCCTTTACCTTCATCAGTCACGCGCAAAGTTTATAAACCCATTATAACTACCGTATTGGCGCGATATAACCGTCTTAGGTGGTGTTTGGAAGCTAGACTTTAGGCTAGGGCGATTCGAAAATAAAAGAGGCGAACCGTGGAACTGAAATCCACCATCCGCCGCCGTGCAATTAGCCCAAGAATGCGATAGAGCGCTTTACTTTTTTGGCAAAATCAATCGGATCATCGATGGATTCCCAGTGAACATACATCAGCCGCGGACTATCAAAGAGCCAGTGATTGTGAACCGCCGTTACTTTAATCCCGTTTTTGCGCAAATTGGTTAACAACCGATTAACCTGGCTTTGGAAGAGAGCCGTTTCCCCCAAACAAAGGGCACGACCTGAGCGATCCAATGACTCAAACGAGAACAGTTGATAACGGATCAACGGGGAAGTCGTTTTTCTCCCCAATATTGCAGCATTAATTCTTCGATTTCGGCTGACAAAACAAACGGGCCCTTTGGTGATTTCATGCTCCGTTCCACCTAAAATGCTAGAAAACTCGTTACACAGTCTTCGAAAACGAGGACTTGCCTTCACTTGTGCCGCCATTGCATTCATCCTTTCCATTCATCCGATAATCATCATCACGAGACAAAGCCGGACTAACCCAAAAAGGCAATTGAAGCTTTGGTTTTTCTAGCAAACTCAATAGGATCCGAGACAGCCTCCCAGTGGATATACATCAACCGTGGATTTTCCTTTAGCCAGTGGTTATGAACGGCTGTCACTTTGATCCCCCGCTTCCGGAGGTTCGTGATCAAACGGTTGACCTGATTCTGATGCAAGGCCGTCTCCCCCAGACAAAGCGCACGCCCCGACTTATCCAGCGATTCAAACGAAAACATCTGCATCTGAACCAAAGGAGACCGCGTTCTTCTTCTCAAGATCGACTCGCGCAGTTTCGTCATCCGCGTGACAAAACAGACCGGACCTTCTTCGATCTCGGATTCGCCGCCCAAGATTTTGCCGAATTGGTTACACAGTCTTCTGAATTGAGGACTTACCTTCCCATGTGCCGCCATAGACATCCTCCTTATCAATATCAAGACATCCTATGTCAGAAAGAAATCATATGCATAGACATTTACTCTTGCTGAACAAATAAAAAAAGCACCCAAAAAGGTGCTTGATAAACCGTAACTTGCATCGCCTTAGTTCGCGTCAGGCTGCGGCCGTTCCTCGTTTCCACAAACCGACCGCGCAGATCAACAAAATCAATACCTGGGCCGAAACCACCACCAACGCTGTTTGGTCGAAGACAACCTCCGTGCTAAAGGAGAGGAAGTTATGGACCGCATGCCACACGATACCGATCCAAAGACTGCGGGTAATACTGACGATGAGTGCAAGCACGATTCCGACGAGAAAAGCAAAGACGATCTGCAGGAGAACCTCCACAGGGGTGGTTCCGCTTAGGGCGTTAGCGGCATGAAGCACGCCAAACACTACGGACGAGCCGATCACGGCCTGTTTACGGCTTCTTCGCGACAGGAAGGAAAAGGCCAATCCTCGAAAATAAAGCTCCTCGTTAAAGCCAACCACCACGGTGAACAGAGCCAGCACGGCGTATTCGGCGCCCGGACGGGTATACGCTTCGGGACCGTAGGCGACGAGCGGAATGACCTCCAACAGCAACAACGGCACGCCTAACCAAATGGAGCGTACGCTACCCGAGGCAGGGCGGCGAAAGCCGATCTCTTCAGCCGAAATCCGGGAACGGCGCAACAACCACAGGCCCACCAAGATGGATAAAACCACGGACGCTGTCATGACAAGGTAAGACGGGACTTCCGCCAATTCGGCGACTTGGGCTGCCGCAGAGCCGACAGCGGTCAGAAAGGTGCAGATCAGGGCCGCGATGACGGCGGCAAGGTAAGGATGTTTGGTGATGAATTTCTCGGACATGGTTAAAGCTCCTCGCCTTCTTTTTTGAATATAGCTCGCAGTCCTTTAAATACACTGCCCAATACGTCTCTCGCCTCCGCGTCGTCCATCGTGCTGCTATTCGTTGCGACCAATGAGGCGATCCCGTGGGTCGTATACCAGATCCCTGCATATAACCTCCGCGCTAAATCGGGGGAAAGTCCGGTCATGCTCCCGATCATCGCAATCACCTGGTCGTCGCCTTCGGTGGAGCCGGCAATCTCGGTCACCTTCTCCTGCTGAAGCCGGTTGGACATAAATAGAAGCTGGAATAGCTTCTTTTCCGTCCGTGCAAACCGGATATACGCGAGACCCATCTCCAGAAAGCCGTTCCCGCCGCCCTGCATCGCCTCCAGCATCGCCGTGTTGTAGAGATGCTCCGCATAGGCGGATATCGCTTCCCTTAATTCTTCCATCGAAGCAAAGTGGCTAAAAATCGGCTGCGTGGAAGTGCCCAGCTTCTTCGCGACGTTTCGCGCATTGACGGCATCCATTCCCTCTTCACGCAACAGCTCCAGCGCCGCATCCAATACGATTTCCCGCGTGACCTTCGGCTTTGGGGGCATAAGATTTCCTCCTTGTTTCCGTTAAATAACAGTTGTTATATTACGTATGTTATTTTATATTCAGCCCTATGTCAATGATATTTTTTCGGTTTGCAGGCCCTCCCGTCAACACCCTCATTTCCTTATCTCCCTCGTTTTTTCAGCTGAAACCTTCAGTTTCCTTTTTTCCAGATACCTCTGATAAAACCAAATGGAAACCGTTAACCAGCTGCCGCTTGCTAAGAATCCACCAAGAACATCACTTGGATAATGTACGCCTAAATAGATACGGCTGACTCCAATTGCGGTGATCATCGTGATGCTAATTATGATTAACAATCCACGGCCAACGGGTGTTGATATATGGCGCCAGAGTAAATAGGCGAGAATTCCATACAAACTAAAAGCAGCCATAGAGTGTCCGCTGGGAAAACTAAACCCGTTTGCATTTACAATTCGATGTAATGTGGGACGGGCACGATGAAAGATAACCTTTAATGTTTCGTTTAAAAGAGCTGAACCGACGACGACAGATGCAAATAAAATCAACTCTCTACGGTGATGTAAAACTTGATATAGAAAAAACAGAACAATTATTGTAAGAACGACGACGGGAATTCCTCCGCCGATAAAGGTAAAGAATCTCATGATATTCGTAAGTGCAGGTGCTTCTCGTCCTTGAACCAAAGAAGTAATTACGCTGTCAAATTGGTTTATCTTTTGATCGGATACCAGCAGGGCTACGATTCCAAATCCTAAAGCGCTCAGAAGGCTTATAAAAAAGGCGCGGGTTAGCTGTAACTTTAAATTCACTTTTAAACAGACTCCTCTTTTACTGGGCTCCTTTTTGCTGCCCTTTGAATTGTTGACCGTTCCTGAGATGGTCGCCCCCCCAACCACCTTAATCTGTGCATTTTTAGGAAAAATACCCTTGAACGATATGCGTTCAAGGGTATTTCGGAATCGTATTCGTGATCTTAGCCAATAGTCACCTTGGAAAGTAGAGAAAGTTCTGCTTTCTATTTTGCAATCTGGCAGATCAAGCTTCGCGCCTCCGAATCAGCTCCTTCTCCAGACTCTCTCTTCCTCGGTTCATCGCCCAGAAATGGTTCGAGGTGAAGAGCGGTTTTAAGACCGGCGAGAACAGTTTGAGCAAGGGCTTCTCGGCGTTCACGTACCAATCGAATCGTACGTTCACGTATTCCCCGTCTTGCTCGAACCGCCATGTTCCGTGACCGACCAAGTCACCCGAAGACTTCAAGGCGATGGAATGCGGCGCTTGTTCGGCCGTCTTGCATGACCTCCAGCGAAGCTTGTAGGGCAGCTTGCCTCTGGAGAGAATATCATAGACTTCGTTGCCCGTCTCTTTGTCCGTGCCTCCCGATTGAATCTTCAAGTACACTTCGGGCCACCAGCGAGGATAGTCCAAGAAATCGGAGCAAATCTCATAGATCTCCCAAATGTTCCCCTTCACCCGCCAATGGGTCGGCATGTAATATTCGTTCGCAGCCATGGCTTAGTTCATCCCCTCCAACAGTTGTTCGACTTCAGGACTTAACGAGATCGCTCGCAAGAGGACGGTCAAAACTTCGGCTCGGGTAGCGCTGTTATTCGGGTCAAACACATTCTCGCTCCGGCCATTGATAATGCCGGCATTCGCGGCAAGCTGAATCTGATCCTTGGCCCACGTATGTTCGAGATCCTGTAGATTCGCCGTCTTCTCTTGCTTCACCCCCGCCAAATTAATTATCCTTGCGAGGATCGCAATCATCTCGGCACGCGTGATATCTCGATCGGCATGGAACATGCCGTCCTCATAGCCTTTGATGATGCCGTTGCTGGCCAGGGTAAGGACTGCATCCCTCGCCCAACTGTCCTCAAGATCGGTAAAGCCGGGCGTCGCCGCGGTACCTTGGGTAAGCGGGAACAGCCTCACGAGCATTGAAGCGAATTCTCCTCGCGTGATGATGGCGTCCGGCTTGAAGGTCCCGTCGTCGTATCCTTGAACAATCCCGAGTTTCGCGGACAAACGGATGCTGTCCGCTGCCCAGTGGTCTTTCGTATCCGGAAAGACGGGAACGTTCGCATGGTGAGGATCGTTGATTTTGGCGGTAAGTGCCGCCAGCATCGTCTGAATCGCTCCCGCGTCATTCACGTCAATCGGAGGTCGGCCGGGAACGACATGGAGTATCGCAGGCTTCTCTGGCGGCTGCGTTGTCGGGTCCGTCGGTGTCGTTGGGCTCGTCGGTGTTGCCGGGGCTGTCGGCGTTGTCGGACCCGTTGGCGTTGTCGGATTCGTCGGCGTTGTCGGATTCGTTGGCGTTGTTGGGGTATCCCCGCCGCCAGATTGACGCTTGTAGATCGTGACTTCTTGGCTTCCGACGACCCCGGAGCCATCCTGAGCCGCCGCCTGAACCGTCACGGTACCGGCATGTTCCGCCTTCAGCAATCCATTCTCATCAATGACCGCCTTACCGGTACCGCCTTGGATTGACCACGACACCTGCTTGTTCGTGGCATCGTCCGGATTCACGCGGACGGTCATTTGCAGCGTGTCACCTTCATAAACGGAAGATGTGACGCTTGTCACCGTAATGCTGGAAACCGGGATCGTGACGATCGGTTCCGAAGCCCTCGTGATCGTAACCCGGTAAGCTTTGGTCGTTCCATTATCCGCTATTACGAATAACGTTACGGGGTTGGAGCCCACATTCAGGTGGACCTCTATAGGATGACCGGACTCAACTATATTCCCGTTGACGGTTATAGTCGCCGCCAGATCAGATACTTCAGGCACGATCGTGACGCTGCTCGTCGCATGTCCGACGTCGGCCGTATAGCTGGTAACCTCCGCTTGGAACTGAGGCGTTAAATCACCGACGCTCAGCGTCAAGCCCGCTAAGTTGGCATCCGAGCTTGGATTTGAGCCAGACATCGGCTTAACCCGAATCGATACCGTTGCCGGCTCCGCACTCGATCCATCAAGGCTCGCCAATAGCTCGACTATGGTTGTCTCGGCTACCTGCGGAGCTTTCCAAATGGTTTCGAAAGTGCCGTTTTCATCGGTTACCACCGTTGCCATGTCGGTCTCCGACAGGATCCACTTGCCTCCGTCCGGGCTGCTCAAGTGAACGGAGACGTTCGCTTGAGGCGTATTCCCTTCATCTACAACCGTACCGGTAACCCGAATTTCCTCGCCGCTTGACACCACATTGCTGAACGCGAACAGCTGGATCGCGAGCTGCTTGTTCTCCCACTTGGCGTATAAGGTCATGTCCCCGGCAACCGTATCCTGTTCGAAGTTCCATGGTGTCACATAGCTCGGGTCCTTGTACCAACCGGCAAATCGATACCCCTCCTTGCCCGGCGTCGGCGGCTCAGTAAGATTAGCCCCCTCGCTGGCGGTCGTCGCAGGGATGGCCGTTCCCCCGTTCGTCTCATACGAAACGGAATATTGCGCGGGCGCAGGTTGCCATTCAGCATAGAGCTTCACAATTCCGCGTACGAGCTTGAATTTATAGCTTTTACCCGCCTCATGGAAATTTCCGCTTCCATCGTTCCCCGTATTCCATCCTTGGAAAGTAAATCCCGTTCTCTTTAAGCTCCCGCCCGGCTGAATGACCATCGATGAATAATAACTGTAATGCGTATTGTCGACCGGCGCTTCCCCTTCGGTTTGCCCGTTGCCGTCATATTCGACGCGGACATCGCTCGATTCAAAAGGGAACCCGTTCGAAGTCGCATAATTGACCATGTCTTGGTCGCCAACGGCCGGGAAGATGAGCTTGACTCCATTCTGCGTCCCTCCGAACACTTCGTCCCCCAGCCTCAAGGTCGCAGGCAGGATCACTTGAGTGAGCCTGTTATTATTAAAGGCATTCGTATCCAAGTAAGTTGTCGTCCCCGGCAGAATGATGGAAGACAACCGATTCTCGGAGAACGCGCCGAACCCAATCTCTTGCAGCCCGTCTTCGGCGAACATTACATTCTCCAGAAGATTGTTATAGAACGCATAATCATCCACCTGGGTAACGCCGCTTGGGATCGTAATCGAAGTTAACCGATTATTCTCGAAAGCACGGCTGTTTACGGAAGTTAAGCCATCCGGCAGCGTCACCGCCATCAGCTCCTCGTTCGCAAAAGCACCCTCTCCGATCTCCATCACGACATAGCCGTCGATCGTCTCGGGAATGACCACATTCGAATCCGTTCCTTTGTACCTCGTAATCACAATCCCGCTGCCGTCGTCTTTCAGACGGTAGGTATAATCTCCGCTGGTCATCGTATCGGCTCTGCGGACATGCAGCGTATACGTCTGCGTGTGGAGTCCGTCCCCCGCGGTTACGTCGATCGGGATCAAGTTCAACCCGGCTTGCAACGGTACCCGGACGGCTGAACCGCTGGCGGCAGGCATATGGTTAATGCTCAGCGTGGACAGATCGCTGGCTGTGCTTGCCGTCACGCCGATACTCGTGACGACATGGCTGACGTCCGCAACGGTGTAATTGTACATGTCGCCCGAGAATTCCGGACTGAGCGTCATGGAATCTAGCGACAAGCCGCTTAACCGGGCATTGGATTTCTCCGATGGGACGACCTGAAGCGTCCGGCTGTCCATCACGTCGATTGTACCGTCTACGCTCCCCGTAAGGGTCACGGATTCAGGATCCGTGACCCAAGGAGCCGTCCATTCCGCGGTAAACCTGCCGCTCACATCCGTTGTCGCGGACGCGTCGCTGCCATCCGTAAGTTTCCATTTGCCCATCGTACTATTCAAATTCACGACGGCGTTCGCAACAGGCGAGTCGTTCTCGTCTTTCACCACGCCGATTACCGTCAGGTTATCGCCGCCCGTCACATCCTCGTTATCTGTCGTCAGCTCCAGTGAAGTGATCGCTGCCGATCCGTTCCATTTCCATTTCGCATATAGCGTCATATCTCCGAAGACGGTGCCCTGGGCGAAATCCCAAGGCTGCGAGTAAACGATGTCCTGATACCATCCGTCAAAGGCATATTCCGTCCTCGTCGGCACCGGTGGCTCGGTTGCTTGTTCTCCGTAGGCAACCGTTTGGGACGCGATGGGCGTCCCCCCTCTCGTATCGAACGTTACTTGATAGGAACTCGCCTCCCACTGGGCATACAACGTCAAGTTCCCGTACGGAAAGCCATAAATAATCGGATAGTTGCCGCCGAAGTAATTCGTCCCGCTTCCATCCGGCATCGTATTCCATCCTTTGAAGGTATAACCGTCCTTCGTTAACGAACCTTGATCCGGGACCACAAACTGTTTATAGCACACATAAGGCGTCGATGAGGGAGGTGTGCCCCCTGTGCTGCCGTTCCCGTCATAGGTAATCCCATATTTGCAAGGGACTACCTGGAGACCGTATTTGCTGGCATGGTTTTGAACCGATACGTCGCCGGCGAGCGGAACATAGATCGCAACATTCGGATTCAGACCGAATACGGGATACATATCCCCGCTGCCCAAATCGACATTCGGTGGGATCGCAACATTGCCCAATTGATTGCTCTCGAAGGCTTTGACGTGGATGGCGATTACCGATTTGGGGATTTGAAGCGTCGTTAATTGATTGTTGGCGAAGGCATAATCCTCAATTCGAGTTAGTCCTTCCGGAAGGGCAACGCTTGCCAGACGATTATGCTGGAATGCGCCCATTCCGATGGTTGCCAGACTGCCGGGAAGCGTTAGGCTTTCCAACTGATTGTTCTCGAAGGCATACGCACCCAGGAAGGTTAAGTTTCCAAGCGTAACGCTTTGTAGAAGGTTTTTTTGAAAAGCCCCTTTACCGAGGTACGTTACCCCGGGAAGCTCGATCGCGCCCAATCGATTGTCGGCGAAGGCATAATCGTAAATCTCCGCAACGCTCAGCGGGATCGCGGCGTGGGATAATTGGTTGGACTCGAAGGCATTGTTGCCAATGTACGTAACGCCATCCGGAATCGTGAGGTCTGTAAGCTGATTGCGGTAAAAGGCGAAGCTCTCGATTCTTGTAATGCCGATCGGGATCGTAACGCTGGCAAGTCCAGCGTTGGACAATGCGCTACTTCCGATGACGGTGACCGGCTTGCCTTCGATCTCGCTCGGAATGACGACCTCTGTGCTTGTTCCTGTATAACCCGTAATCGTGACCGTGTCATCCGATTGCACCACATAAGTAAAATCGCTGTCTTGAATTTCTTCCGCATGAGCCGTCGGCAGGGACAAGTTACCTCCAAGCATCACGCACAACATGAACAAGGTAAAAATTCGGCGCATAATTCTCCTCCAATTAAGATTGATCCATTGTCTATTAATGTAGAATAATCAATCCTATTAAAAAATCCCCCGAACGGGGGGGATTGGAAGGAGCGCCTGCCGGCTATGAAATAATCTTCAATTCCTTGGCGCGCTGCAGCGCCTTCACGCGGTTATTGACGTCCAGCTTCCGAAAGACGTTCTTCAAGTGAGACTTCACCGTTTCCGAAGTGATGTGCAGCGACTCCGCGATTTGCCTGTTGGATAACCCTTCCGCCATATACTGGACGATTCGCGTCTCCTGTCCGGTCAGCAAGCCGGTTGAGGCCGGCTCCTCCTCGGAAGCCTCCTCTCGATATTTCTCCCTGATCTTCTCCCACGTTCGGGCAAACCGTTGTTTCGTCACTGGCTTCATTAAGTAGTCTAAAGCGTTCACTTCGAACGCTTGTACCGCATAATCGTCGAAGCCCGTGACGAAGATGACGGAAAGGGAAGGATCCTGCTCCAGCAATAATCGGGACAACGACATCCCGTCCACTTCCGGCATGGAGATATCGAGGAAAGCCACTTGAATGGGGTTGGCTCGCACATACTCATAAGCTTCGCGCGGAGTCAGAAACGTGCCGCATACTTCGAGGTCCTCATATTCGGCAAGCAGATGCTGTAGCCCTCGCACCGACAAAGCTTCATCGTCCACGATCATCGCTCTTATCATCCAACTTCCTCCTGTCTGACGGATAGGGGAGCTCGAAGAACACTTTCGTTCCGACTCCGACCGCACTTTTGACTTGCAAGCTTGCGTCGTATAGCAGCTTGATTCGCCGTGCTATGTTTCTCAGCCCGATTCCTCTGCGCCCCGAATCCGAACCAAGCACTTCTTGCCGCTTCGCCTCGCTCATTCCGCATCCGTTATCCTCGACGCTGAACCGAAGATTCCCGTTCACTTCCCGAACCGAGATTTTGACGATGCCGCCTCTTACGCTAGACATCAGACCATGCTTGATCGCATTCTCGACCAATGGCTGTAAGATGAGCGGAGGAATGAGGTGATTCGAATCGGCCTCAATTTCGTACTCGATGGCTAACCGGTCGCCGAATCGTGCTTTTTCAATGTTGACGTAAGCCTGGGTCAATTCCAACTCGTTCTCCAATGTCGTGAACGTGTCCATTTGCTTGAAGTTAAGCCCGGATCTGAAATATTGAGAGAGGTCCAGCGTAAGCTGTTTCGCCTGTGGGGGGTCTTCTACGCAGAGAACGGCTATCGAATTCAGAGCATTGTTTAGAAAATGCGGCTGGATCTGCGAACGTAAAAAAGCGATCTCCGCATCTTTGGCTTCCGCCAGCCGCTGTTGATTTTTCACGATCGTCTCCTTAACTGTCTCATTCATCGCAACGAAGACCAGCACGACGACCACCATAACCAGGGTGTACAGAAGTATAGAGCTCAAGAACGTATCGAATAAGCCAATAAAGAGGGCCATTGAAATAAAACTGCAAATGCAATAGCTAACCGTCAGACCTGTCGCGATCCGCAGCTTTTGGTTCTTATTCGCTTGCAGAAATCGGGACTGGAAGTACATGAAGATCGGGATGCACATGAATACGGCCATCGTCGTCGCATAGAATCCGGCATCCACCCCAAGGTAGGAGCGGTAGAGCAGAATAAGCAAGGATAGAAACAGCGTCGTCTCGACCCCGCCGTAGAACGCCCCCAGAAGCAACGGAACGATACGGATATCGATGGATAATTGCTCGGTAACATGGACGGGAAAGGTCATGCATAACACAAGCGCGACTCCGAATAGAAGCGCCTGCGTCAGCCTGAAATACTTAAATCTTCCGAAGCCGATCGAATAAAATAATTGGAAAGCGAAAATTAACGTAACGACGAACGCTACCTGCAGCAATAAGTCTTCAAGGATATTCATCACAGCCGCCCTGTATCCTTCCCATCGATTCTATTAAGCCTATTGTAAGTAATCTCTGGCTGTTTTGTCTAACAGGGATGCTGCTCTTCTATTATCCGGTGACGGGGGCTAAACCTGCGGCAACGACCACCAGAACGTCTTTCACCGTGTCTTCCGCCGAACTCTGCTGCGGTTGCCTGCTCCACTCCATCGCTGATCCAAAGATGCCCCAGCTTGCGATCCGGGCGGTCGTCTCCACCGTCTTGACCGAAACGGAAGGTTCCGCTTGCTCGCTTAACCAGGCATATAAGAGGTCATAGAGTTCCTTTTGCATCACGAGCTCAAACAAGGTCTCATACTGACGATCCGCCAAAGACATATACGGACGCGTACAGAAGAGAAAATCGAACACGATCAAAATCAGCGTTCGCAGGCTCCCGATATCGGATAAAGCCGAATTCGGCAGCTCATCCTCCAGCTTCTCCAGGAATTTCTCCCTCATCCAGCTCTCCAGAAACGTAAATTTGTCTTCAAAATGCGCATAGAACGTAGAGCGATTTACGGTCGCGTAGGCCGTAATCTCTTGTATGGTAATCGAAGAGACATTCTTCTTCTGCTCCAGCAATTCCATAAAAGCTTGCATCAGGAGCTGACGCGTTCTTTTTACACGGGGATCGTTGGGGTTCGTGAGCATGTTAAGCCTCTCCTCTCTATCAGGATAAAAACAACAAATCGGGGCGTATGTTGGATAAGCCACGAATGCGCTCATTTATTGGTTGTAAGACCTAAATTGCTTAGATAAGATTAGCACAGACAGTGTAATCAGTGAAAGCTATAAAGTAGGTAGGATTACCAAGGAAGGACGAAACGATATGACAACAACCTGGACAGAAAACCACATGCCGGATCAGACCGGACGAGTGGCGATCGTAACCGGAGCCAACAGCGGGATCGGCTGGGAAGCGGCGCGGGCGCTAGCCAGCAAAGGGGCGACGGTCATTATGGCCTGCCGCAGTATCGCCAATGCCAACCTGGCCGCTGACCGGATTCAAGCACTAAAACCGTCGGGCAAAGTCGTAGTGATGGCGCTCGATTTGGGCGATCTGGCCTCCGTCCGCGCTTTTGCGACAGCCTTTCGCCAGAACTACCAACGGCTGGATCTCCTGATCAACAACGCTGGCGTGGCGCATCCCCCTTACGGGAAGACCGTACAGGGCTTCGAGCAGCAATTCGGGACGAACCACCTAGGGCATTTTGCGCTGACCGGCTTGCTGCTGGATCTGCTCGGCGCGACGCCGGGTGCACGGATCGTGACCGTAAGCAGTATTTCGCATCGGTCGGGAATCATCCACTTTGATGACCTGAACCTGGAACGGAATTACAAGCCATCGCTCGGCTATGCTCAGAGCAAGCTGGCGAATCTCCTGTTCACCTATGAGCTGCAGCGTCGGCTGGTTACCGCCGGCCAATCCACTCTTGCAGTAGCTGCACACCCGGGCTGGTCCGCGACCAATGCGCTAAGGCACTCCAACTTCATGCGACGCCTGAACCCGATGTTCGCGCAGCCCCCGAAAATGGGCGTCTTGCCGACCCTTTACGCGGCCACTGCGCCAGACGTCCGAGGCGGAGATTACTTTGGGCCAAGCCTTCTCGAAATGCGCGGCTTCCCCAAGAAGGTCGAATCGAGCCCGCGCTCGCATGACGAAGCCGTCGCGCGGAGATTATGGGCGGTTTCGGAGGAGCTGACGCAGGTCAGGTATGAGTTCGGGGCGGGAAAATAAACGAATAAAGGCTTTGGAAGTTGTAACCCGCTCAGTGAGCGGGTTACAACTTTTTGACCATTCCGGCTATCATTTGTACAATATTTATAGCCGTTAGATCGGTCGACAAAGGAATTCTCACAACTACAATAAGGTTGGAAGAAGGAGAGCTCTTATGGAATATCATGTATCCATTCATGGGAATGATCAGGCAAGTGGAACAATGGATCAACCCTTTCGTACGATATCACGCGCTGCGGCTCTAGCCATGGCCGGGGATACGGTTATCGTTCATGCCGGAGTATACAGGGAATGGGTCAACCCGGCTCATGGAGGAACGGAGGAGCATCGAATCCTCTATCGATCCGCAGGCGACGGGGAAGTCGTCATAACAGGAGCTGAACGAATTACCGACTGGAAGTCGGAGGGAGGCCATGTTTGGAGTACAGAAGTACCTAACTCCCTGTTTTCCGTTCGTAATCCCTTTGAAGAGGAGCTCCGTGGAGACTGGGTGTTTGACGGGCCCTTCCCGGTCCATCTCGGGGATGTCTATTTGGATGGAAAATCTCTGTATGAATGCGATCGTGTTGAGAAGGTTCACCAGCCCGAAATTTGGCCCGAAGCCAAATATCCCAAAGACTCCCTGTTAACGTGGTATGCCGAGGTTGGATCTGCAACAACCAAGATCTGGGCCAATTTTGGCGGAAAAGATCCTCGTAAGGAAAATGTAGAAATCAATGTCCGTCCTTATTGCTTCTGGCCTGAGAAACCCGGACTTAACTACATAACTGTAAGCGGATTCACGCTTCGTCAAGCTTCTCCACAATGGGCGCCGCCTACGGACTACCAGGAAGGTTTGATCGGGCCTCACTGGAGCAAGGGTTGGATTATTGAAAACAATATCATCAATGAATCTAAATGCGTGGGGATCAGCCTGGGTACCGAAATCGGTACCGGTCACACCCCGTCTTCGGGCAAGCATATTAAGGGGGGGACGCAACGTGAGCAGGAAGTTATTTTGCGCGCATTACGCTCCGGTTGGCATAAAGATCGAGTCGGCAGTCACATCGTTCGAGGCAATGTGATTCATGATTGCGAACAGGCAGGTATAGTGGGTCATATGGGGGCAGCCTTCAGCCGCATTTATCAGAACCGGATTTACAATATTCACCACAAACGGCTCAGACACGGTGCCGAAGTCGCAGGAATTAAACTGCATGCTTCCCTGGATACTCAAATTTGTGAAAATATCATCTATAGCTGTTACCGGGCACTTTGGCTTGACTGGCAAGCACAAGGCACCCGAATCAGCCGCAATGTATTTTTTGATAACCTATCTGAAGACTTGTTCGTTGAGGTTTGCCATGGTCCGTATTTGGCGGATCACAATCTGTTCCTCTCTCCTATGAATTTCCGAAATATGGCGCAGGGCGGAGCCTTTGTCCATAATTTGTTTGCAGGCCGATTTGTCGTTCGTTCCGAGGTTACCCGTACTACGCCGTATCACTTCCCTCACGAGACGGCAATGGCAGGGTACTCCAATATCACCGGGGGCGATGACAGGTACTATAACAACATCTTTTTGGGGGATGAAGGTGCGAATCAGGAGCCGGTTCCCATCACCTTTTTCGAGCATCTTCCGCTTAAACCAAGGGATGAAGTTGGAGAAAACGGGAAGACGGTCATGGATGGGGTTCCGGACGATTCCATCTGCTACCTGCATGCTGTGGGACTGGGAGGCTACGACAACCATCCTGATGCGAAAGATAAGAAATGGTGGGAATACACCAAAGAGGAGCTTACTGAGCTTGGCGATGCCGCAAAGGATTTCTTTATCGGAAATGCCGTTCTACCGGTGGCGATGGGCGGAAATGTATATCTTAACCATGCGGTTCCAGGCAGTCATGAGCCCCATGCGAAAATCTATGCGCAGAAAGGCATCACCGTTCAGGTTCATCCTGCGCAAGGCCGCGTGCAAATTCAGGTTAATGCTCCCGAATTGCTTCGAGGAGCCTCTGCCCTATTGGTGACCACCGACCTGCTTAGCAAGACTTATCACGCCGAGATGAAGTATGAGGAGCCGGACGGCACTCCTTATCGTTTTGACTCCGACTTTTTCGGAATCAAGAGACCTGATGCAGATGTCACACCCGGTCCGTTTGAATTGAGTGAAGAGGGTAGTTTTGATTTTGAATTTTAGATAGAATAAGGGCCCCGACCATTCGGTCAGGGCCTTTACTATACATATAGAGACGAGGGGAGTCGAACCCCTATCCGATTATGTCACCCAAGAGTCACCCCATGATAGCATTGTCCCCGCCACTTGGGGTAGTATATAATTTACTTAAAGTTTTGTGCGGAGGTGATTGTCATGAAGTGGAACGAGGTACAACATCTTTATCCAAACGAATGGGTTGTGATCGAAGCCATTCAAGCACATTCGGATGGTGATCTTCGTCTCGTTGAGGATATGGCAATCGTTCAACAGTTCGATGATTCTTCCGAGGCAATGAAACGGTGTAATGAATTACAAAGAAGTCGTCCTTCAAGTGAGTTTTACTTCTTCCATACCTCCCGTCCCAGAGTTGAAATTCGTGAACGCAGGTGGATTGGCATCAGAGGTGGCCGATGAACCTCAAGCTCATTGACGGTTTACCCTTTATCTCAGTAAAGGTAAAATACAAACATCAAGAAATCATCCTCAATAATGTCCTTGTCGACACCGGCTCTGCAGGAACAATATTTAAAGCCGAATTACTAAGGAACATTGGGATCTATCCTGAAGCAAATGATTTCACATGTGCAATTAGAGGGATTGGCGGGTCAGAGGTTGTTTTTTTCAAAACAGTAGATTCCATTGAAATTGAAGATATCACGCTAGATGAATTTGAAATCGAAGTTGGAGAAATGGAGTATGGTTTTCCGATCGAAGGTATCTTGGGATTTGACATTATGCAAGCGGCAGGAATTATTATTGATTCAAAACAATTAAAAATACATAGTAGTAACTAGCACATGATCCAACCTGCAAAGGTTACGAAACTTAAAGGCTGTCCCCAAGTCATCATGGATGACGAAAGGACGGCCTTCTTTCACTTACAACCCCTACGAATCCCTCCACCCGAAATCCTATTACAAACTCAAAGGCTGATACTCCTCCAAATGGGAAGAAAGGTTTGAAATTATCCAACGGTTCCCGAACATGGGATCAAGGAAACAGACGTGTAAGTGCCATCTATTGGAGGAACGAGGGTTTAACTTACTCTCTTATTTCAGGGAAAAATAACAATCTTGAACCGTTATACGATTACCAAACATTAATTGAAGTAGCAAATACAATAAAATGACGGAGCATGCAGTTCTACCATTTTCATTCTGAAGTAATACTAATGATCTCTGTGTTCTGAGTAGCCCCATCACTTCCTAAGGCTTGAACATAAATGCGGTCATGAAAAGTCCGGTTGCCAAAGTCCCATGTCAAAGACCAGCCGTCACTCCCATCCTTATCATAACCAATGAGTTCTCTTTCCCCCCAAGTTCCCGTCCCCGTCGGAGTAATCCAAAATAGAACGGTTTCGACATTTTTAGCCTCTACCTGAATGGTCATCGTATTCACATCTTTGTGAACAATCCACCACCCGGCATTCTTCGGCAAATCCGTGGATACCTCCAAAATTTCTGCTTTCACGTCCATGATTGGCGATTTTTCTGATACCGTTTGTTGATTGTTACACGCGGATAACAGTAAGGTGAATAAAAAATATAAACCAATGATGTTCATCCTCTTCATAATTTCCCTCCAGAAAAAATGCTGTTATCGAAAAAGATCGTTGCGTACCTCTTTGCGGATATAATCCAGACAAACATGTTCTAACGTATAAACGATATAGGTTGACCTTTTGTAACAGTCTAAGATCTCTTTTTCATTAATCAGCTCATTCACCTCTCGCTAAGTCACTTCGTAATCGCGCTAACATCTTCTCGTACTTGGTAAGATTCCTTTGTGCTTCGTACTTACTGTATTGTAGAACTTCCCTCTTTGTAAGGTATAGCAATGTCCACCATTTACTCCTGTCGCGTGGTTCCCATGTTTTCGCGAGTTCTTCGGGACTAGCTGTGTTTAGTTCCTCATCATAGGCATCCAATTCAAGCCTGGCATCCACGATCAAATTTTCTAGTAAAATTCTCCTGACCCAAACATCATGAACATAGGGTAGCAAACTACTGAAATATCGTTCAACTTCGAATTCCTCTTCTTCTGAATTTGGACCATAGCCTTGAATGGGGCCAACGATCTTGTGGTCTTCCAAATAAATTTTAACTTTAAACAAATCGTCTGCGTATTCTTCATAGAATAAGGCTCCACCTGGAATGGAATCTACAACAATCTCCATCAATGCTGCCCTCCAATACGAAATATACCGACTCGGGTCCGCGCACAAATGTATGTATTCATAAATATATCATAACTAAATTACAATTCGTATTCATAAAATAACATAAATTGTGTTATGTTATAATCCCTCACTTTCTTTCTATACTGATACGTGAGGTGATTCAAATGAGCAATGACGAGTTCATCATAACTCCAAGGGAAGATAAGACTGTAACCATGTCCATCCGCATTGAAAAAATCCTTCAAGAACAATTAGATGAGCTTGCCCGAAAAAGCAACCGTTCCCGAAACGAAATCATAAACATGGCATTGGAATACGCCCTCAAGAATGTAAAGTTTATTGATTCTACGAACGATTGAGTTTATATAAAGAGAAAAATAAAAACCCGCTCAGTGAGCGGGTTTTTATTGCGTCTTAACTATACTTTTTTTGTAGTGCCTCTACGACTCCTCCACCCGAATCCCCACCACTTTCTCGGCCAAGTCCACATCGGTGTGATCCAGTTGCACTTTCACCTTACCTAGTCTGCGAGCTTCGCGCCATTCTCGCAAATCTTCTTCATTCTCCAGCTTCAACTCGGCAATTTCACCGGCCCGATCAAACATGTATTTGCTCGTGTAGAGGCAAGTGTAGATCCCTTGCCCTCCAAGTGCAATCGGCTTGTCCCGCCGCTCCCAGTGTTCGATCGTAAACTTCACATAAAGCTCCTCTTCCGTCTTCGGACTACCTTCCAATCTAGGACGCGTCCAAACCAATGAATGCCCGTGTTCCCGGGACCTTGGAACTTTTTGCGGGACTGGCACATCGCGATGTATTCGATTTGAGTCAGCAGCTTGTGGTCGACGATATTTTTCAGCGGCATATGGTAGAAATGATGCTTCAAAGCGATATCCAACTGGGAAGGCTCCCTGAGCGAACCCACCAGGACATTCTTGCCCGAGTTGTAGTAATATTCCTTCGTCCCGCGAGGGCGAGTGGAACGTTCGTAGGCTTTCTCCGGGCTATCCTGGATGATCTCCTCCAACAGCTGGTCCATCAAATCCGTCGTGTTCGGCAGAAACGGGATCGCCCCGATGTTGACGAGCTGAATGCTTTTGTAAAAAGGATGCTCCTTAAACTTCGCCTCATCCGAATACGGAAAAAGCACATACGCCCCAAACATACTCCGCTCGTACTCGCCGTTCCGTTGATCCTGGTACACAATCGCATCCCGGTAACGGTGCATCGTGTTAATGTCGTCCTCCTCAGGCCCTGGCTGCTTATACTTCGTCCAGTAAGGCGTCCCCTCATAGGCTGGGTTCAAGCGGTATTTCGCATCAAAAATATACTTATACTCAATCGCCGCGTCATTCTTTTTCAAGGTCAGCACGTTATCCGGTCTTTGCGCCAGCGTAGAGTGACTATCCCCCTTAGGCAAGGAATTGTAGTAGAGGGTAAACACCTCTCCATTTCGTGGATTCCGATAGACCATCTTCGCCTTCTGCCCGCGATCCAGCGTCACAAAAAGCCCCGTCCGATTCACCTTAATCAAATCCTGGCTCACCAGCTCATATTTCCGCCGCATCAAATCGTGGATTTTCAGGAAACACCAGTACTCATACAACTGCGCCAGATCCTTCATCGATAACCGGAACAGATCCCCTTGAATCGAGAGCCCCTTCATCAGCAAGAGATAAATCCGATAAACCTCCCGATACCCCGGAGCCATCTGCAGGACCAGCGTGATCGAAACCTGCTTCATATCCCCGACTTGTAAAAAATCCTGCTGTAACAGCCGCTGCAACTGCGAACTCATCACGTCGATGTTCTTCAGCAAGACGGGATCCGTCGTTCCTTTCCTCGCTGCATGGGACCGTAGCTCCTTCAGCTTCGAAGTAATGCGCAGCAACACCCAGCGGATGAACCGATTCTCCGCCGTATCGAAGTCCATATACCGCCGGGTTTCAAGCACATGCGTAGGCAGCTCCTGCCCCGGAAAAAAAACTCCGGCCTTTTTCGTAGAAAAGCGATATTCTCCTTCCCCACCCGCTTCGCCCTCGACGCCTCCACCAGATGAGATTCACGGCGCATTTTGTAGTGGGGGGCATTTTTGATCCGATCGATGCCTTGGGTCAGTTGCCCAAAAACCTGCTGTAATATCGTAAAAAACTCCGTCGCACTCTGATGCCGGGTCTCCCTTAACCCGGTCAGATGAAACGTCTTGCGCAGAAAGTCAAAGGACAGATTATAAATCTGCTCATTCACCTCTCGCAAAATCACTTCGTAATTAGCTCCGAAAGGTATATATAGTAGTACGTTTTAACATAGAATCACCCTTTCAGGTGTTCTGTATCCATGAGTTCAATATACGATGGTGTCTCATCGTCACTTGGCAAATCATTTAGCATCTTTTCGTACTTGTTAAGATTCCTTTGTGCTTCGTACTTACTGTATTGTAGTACTTCCCTCTTTGATAGGTATAACAATGTCCACCATTTACTCCTGTCGCGAGGTTCCCATATTAGCGTGAGCTCTTCGGGACTAGCCGAGTTAAGCTCCTCATCATAGGCATCCAATTCAAGCCTGGCATCCACGATCAAATTTTCTAATAGAATTCGTTTAACCCTAACATCATGAACATAGGGCAGCAAATGATTGATATTTCGTTCAACTTCGAATTCTTGATCTTCTGAATTTGGACCATAGCCATAAATGGGGGCAACGATCTTTTGATCTTCCAGATAAATCTTCACTTTAAACAAATCGTCTGCGTATTCTTCATAGAATAAGGCTCCACCTGGAATGAAGTCTACAACAATCTCCATCAATGCTGCCCTCCTATACGAAATATACCGACTCGGGACCAAAGATAAGTTGGGGTGCAACGAGGCATTTTTTCTCAATCTTCGCACCAATCGTTTGTATTTATAATTGTATCATAATTAAAATACAATTTGTATTCATGTTATAACATAAATTGTGTTATGTTATAATCCCTCACTTTCTTTCTATACTGATACGTGAGGTGATTCATATGAGTAATGACGAGTTCATCATAACTCCAAGGGAAGACAAGACAGTAACGATGTCGATTCGCATTGAAAAAATCCTTCAAGAACAATTAGATGAGCTTGCCCGAAAGAGCAACCGTTCCCGAAACGAAATTATTAACATGGCGTTGGAATATGCTCTTAAGAATGTGAAGTTTATTGATTCTACAAACGATTAAGTTTATATAATAATTGAGATTCTGTTGCAGGGGCATCGCCTTGACTTGTAAGCATTAAATTATGAAAGCAAAAACCCGCTCAGTGAGCGGGTTTTCTTTGTGTCTCAACTTTTTATCCTGTAGGGATTCAAGTGGTCCCAGATTCGTTAAACAGCACATTAATTAATCATCCTTTACCCGAGTCCCCCTCACTTTCTCTACCAAGTCCACTTCGTTATGATTTCATTACAACTTTCACTTTGCCTTTTCTGTAAGCCTCGCTCCATACCCTTTTTCCAATTCCTTTTTCGCAAAAAAACATCAATTGTAACGCCCTAAGTTAAGATGCACAAATAACTCTTCATATAAGTGTATTAATTGTGCTCCTCAATAATTTTTGCAAGCTCTTCTACTGTAAACGGCGGATTTCTTTTATGAAGCATGGCATGACAATTAGGACATACAGGAACCAAGTCTTTTGCAGGGTTAATTCTATAGTTTTCTCCCAGTACCGAAACAGGCGTTAAATGGTGCACGTGTATAAATTCTTTTCCAATTGGCCCATACTTGGACTCAAATGAAAACCCACACACCATACAGTCAGTACCGTGAATCAAAAGACAAGCCTGTCTGTTAATTAAATTCCTCTCATATTTATTTACTTCGATTCTGCTTAATGAACCTTCCATAACTCCTTCAAAAAGTTCTTCCTCTTCAGCTTCCATAGGGATAAGGGGGAGTATCAATGAAATCATAATTCCTCCCCATTGAACAATAACTTGATCATATTCTGACGGTTCCATATTCTCAAATATAAAAGGCATTACTTTTAATGAAAGTTGAAAGTTTCTCCACGTAGATGGCCACTCCCATGCTTTTTCGGGATCTACAAATGACTTATTAATTGCTATTTCACAGTGAACAGAGGAACGTTTTCTTATGGAATCATACAGGGAACGAAACAGTTCTTTTTGAGCTTCAGATGCATTCCCCATTGCCCTAATCAATGCAGCGGCATAGTTGTCAGGTAAAAACTCGCAAACTAAGCTCCTCCAAGAAAAGTTAATACGAATTACAAAACCTTCTCCGAGAGCAAGATCAGCTGGACGAAGATTGATATAACCATCACCCTCACTTACCGAAAAATCAATACCATATAACTCAGCTAGTAAAAGTTGAATATGTGATTTGTCAATATTAATTACCATCATTCAACACCGGTTCGGGGAGATCCTCAACAAGTTTCCTCAGAAGTCTCGATACCTCATACCGTAACTCTTTTATATAATGTTTTGTTTCATCATTGATAGTCCCCAATTCAGCTTCACACATGGCCCAAAGCAAGGAATCCATACCTTGTACTGTTACTCCTGATGCCAGGTTGGGGACATAAACCTTATGATAATAAGGATGGGAGGTATTAATTCTTACTGCACGATGTTGATCTATAATACATGGTTCCCAAAGCAACCCATCATCAACAGAGTCAACAGCAGCTACATGTACCTCTCCTTCCTTTACTGAATCGATTACAGGCAATTTTATCTTGAATTTACCCTTTCTATTGGTAACCTCCACTTCATTTCTGTCTGCATCGGTAACTTCTACTTTCGCTAGTTGTACTGCTTTCTCTTTAGATCCGATATTGGCGTTTGAACCGTCGTGAGCACCCTTTGATACTTTGACGACTCCATTATTCACACCTTTCCGGTAGCGATCGTCGGCAGCTCTCCGGGGAGCAGGTAGAAATTGGTCTTTTAGCCAGTTATACAAATCATCATTTAGCAAAATTTTTGATTTCTTAATATCAACATTAAAGGCATCGTCCAAGGTATGATCAAATGAGAATTCTATACGCAGCAATGTACCGTGAGGTTCATTTCTGAACATTCCAAGCCAATCACCATAATGAATTAGTCTATTCTCTCTATATATATAGAAGCCCTGACGATCATTGGTTAATTTTGCCTTTCTAGCTTCATCCTCACTGCTGAATTGCTCTTTTCGCGGGATTACGTAGGCTTTAATTGTGAATGACGTCATCTGCTCATCAGGAAGTTCAACCTCCTGTTTTCTTTCTGCAACAACTTCAGTAAATGGTTCGGCGGAGCAGAAAGGATCCCACGCTTCTATAACCTGTCCGTCCAGACGTATTGTTACGTTTGGTGCATCTTCAAATGCTGGATCAAGGAATCTTTGGTATACCATTGATATGTGCTCTCTCAGGTTATCCTTAATTCTTTCCAGAGCTTTCCTTGCATATGATCCACCCTGGTCCGAGTATGATTTTAGGATTCTGTCTACCTTTTCCCAAGTTACAATTGTTCCTGACTTCCCATCAGATACCTCATCAAGCAAACTTAACTCATCATCATCTGGATCCAAAAACAACAACTGCCACTCTTGGATGCTTACATTGTCCAAATCCCATCTTGCTTTTAAAGTTGTGACGCTTGCTTTGGATCTACTCGTGACAGAAAGACATCTACAAAACGCAGTAGATGCAGTCTTGAGCCCCAACCCGAACTTCCCCAGACTTCCGGGATCTGACCTTTGATTTGAACCGTACCGCATAGCATTAATAAGACCAGCCTCATCCATCCCTGATCCGTTATCTGCAATGTATATGCTTATTTCCCCTATGTAATCCATTGTAAATCTGATATCAACCAAAGTCGCTCCAGCAGCAATTGAATTGTCAATAATATCCGCTATTGCCGTATTAAATTCATAACCGGTATCCCTTAAGCCTTCAATTATCCGGGTTGCATCTGGAGGGACTGCAATCGATTTCTGTATTGACATATTCATATAGCTACCACCTTCCAATTACTTCCTAATTTCAGAATAGTTGACGGGTTTTCAGTCAATTCACTCATACGTTGATATTTGACCAGCAATTTATCATCACTGAGACGGTGAAAGAATATCTTGTCTCCAGCTTTCAAATTGTTTCTTTTAATAAATGTTGTCATGCCTGTTAATCTATATTCGTTTCTCGTGCCACCGAACAGTTTTCCATTGTAATAAATAAAATTGAACTTCCAATGCTCTCCCGACATATCTTCAAAGACCAGCACTGTCCTCGGGTTTTTCACCTCTTTACCTAATGCGGGGAAAAATGAAAGTATTTCTTCATTTTTTGGGACCAGAATACCAGCTTGGTGTGCTCTGGTTTCCCCTGTGTCATTTGCGCTTAATACTTTTGAAACGGCCTGTGTTTTGGGTTTTTCCATTTACACTCAGCTCCTGTGTTTCGGCGTCATTGTCAATGCCTGCAAAATATCAGCATAGTTATCTGCTGTTCCATCGTTTCCGACTACTGCAGTCTCGGAAATCTCCCTTTTTCTATCCAAACGTAAATTAATCGCTTCCTCCACCGTATTAGCGTAAAATAGCCGATATATGTTAACTGGCCTAGTTTGTCCCCGTCTGTAGGCCCTTGCCGAAGCCTGATCCTCAATTGCTGGATTCCATTCAAGATTGTAATGAATTACGTGATTCGCAGCTGTAATATTAAGTCCGGCTCCGGCAGCTCTCGGATTCAAAATAAGGATTGCCGATTTAGATTCCTTTGAAAAGGCGTCAATCTTTGCTTGTCTCTCTGACACTGAAACACGCCCGTCAATGAAGTCGCAGAAAACACCGAATCGATTGGTTAAATCAGTAACCATGATGTCAGCCATCTGAGTAAACGACGTGAAAACTATTAGCTTTTCATTATTTTCGATGATTTCTTCGGTTATCTCAAGCATTCTCTGATACTTAATAAACCGCGAGGGATCCTCCATCACTTTTGACTGGAGTATGGGATGTGTGCAGTACATCCGCAGTTTTATCAAGGAGATTAAGGACGCACTCTTGCCATATTCCTTAATAATATCTTGACGAAGGGCTTCATACTCGTCAACTTCAGAATCACTCATCTCAAGAACTTGGGGTATATCGATACGGGCGGGTAAATCCTGAGCTACCTCCCGCACCCTTCTTCTCAACATAACCGGTGACACAAACTCTTCCAAAGACTGGGCCCCGTCAATGTCGTTTGTGAATCTGGATTCAAACTCTCTTAACTCACCTAGAAAACCTGGAAGAGAGAAATCCATAAGGGACCATAAATCAATAAGCTTGTTTTCAACCGGAGTGCCAGTGACAGCTATCGACGTCCTTCTCGGTATCTGCTTTACTGAAATCGATCTTTTTGCTGTAGGATTTTTTATAGCTTGCGCCTCGTCTAAAATAACAAGATTCCAGGTCACCATTTGTAACATTGATAAATCCCGAACTACAGTGTCGTAAGTAGTTACTACAATGTCAAAATTCATTAAATTCTGATAGAATCCTGTACGACCATTACCCTGATGTAAGTACACCTTCAGGTCTGGAGCAAATTTGTTTACTTCTCTCCTCCAGTTCTCCATCAGGGACACTGGGGCTATGACCATTGAGGGAGAATTAATACGAGTTTTCTCAGCTGCAATGACGGCTATTATTTGGGCTGTTTTTCCCAAGCCCATCTCATCAGCCAAAATACATCCGGCGTCCTCCTCTGAGATCATTTTCAGCCACTTGTATCCCTGAAACTGATAAGGATATAATATTCCTTTGAATAAAGGAATCTCGTGTGGTTCATTCCCACCCTGCTGAGTGGATGCCCGGAAATTCAAACTCGAATCATCAATTAAGTGGGGGGCCAGTATTTTGAAGGAAAGATACTGTTTAAGTGTAACGCGGCCAAATGAGGTAATTCCCGCTTTTTTCAGTTTTTCCGAAATATCCTCCAAGGCTCCCTGCTCAAATGGGGTCCATACATTGTCTTCGATAATGTAGTCTCTATCATTTAAATTAATAATTTGGGGGTATTCATTTACGGGCCTGACTACTGTTAGTTCGAGTTTGAGTATGGTTGATGAACCGGATATTTCGCTTCCAGCCAATACCTTTAAGGGAACCGGAACTTTAGAGAACTTCAATTGTGGCAGACTAGCAGAAGGGCGCCCCAACGCTATGTTTTTTAGAGGGAATTTTGATTTGAACTCAGACAGAAATATTTCTAAGGACGAAGGTTTATAAATACTCCCATCATGATTTTGTATGACCAGGGTATCATTGTTAATCAACTTCCAACTAGCTTGCTTCATGAGTTCTTCCTCTTTCTTCATTAGTGAGTAAAAACGAGAACTACATTTGAAGTATTATTTTTAATAAACACCATAAAAGCCCTCTGATTGTATAAAGAAGAACCGTATAGTTGTAGCTACCTTTTATTCTTCACCTGATATAAAGCGATAAGCTAGCTTGATAACGATTCTAGAGAAATCCACCAACAAATAACAAGACATAAGATCGAGACTGAATTTTTTTCAGCCTCGATATATTAGGTGTGTTATTGTTTTTCTTTAACTAACTTAATAAATGAACTCAAATCCATTAACCAGCTTTGCTGTGTGGGTTTGTAAGTTTCATGAAGTCGTTTGGGTAACACGAGCTGCAAGTTGCTTGCCTGCATTTCATCAGTTTGATTTTCACTTATTCCAGGTTCGAGAGTAAAGAGGTGCTTATGCTTAATTCGGTGAGCCTCAGCCAATACCTGCCTCCATCTGTCCTTGCATGAGGATTTGACACCCAGCATGGTTAATCTGGATTCAGGGTACAATGAATCAAAGTAACTATTAATATCTGGAAACAAAAAATCCGGCTTAGATTTATTTTCCGTTACTGGCGTTCGAGAATAAGTCAGGTTATGAGTCTTGAATATTTCCTCCAGATGATTTTCCAGAGCATATCCGACACGTGATTTTCTGCGATTGTGGACACTCAATGAGAATTGAATAAAGCCCTCGACATCAGTGATGCCATCATCCCTAAACCCCGCTTCGAGCCGCCTCGCGACCATATGCCGTTCTAGACGCCTAAATAACTTTTCTTCATGTTCAATCCACTTTAACAAAGTTTGATCAGGCTCCTCAATCGGAGAAACATCTTTGAGCGTCCTCCGAGCTAGCGTTGAGAAATCTGACGTGCTCGGGAAACCTGAATCTATGAAAGGTTCGATTATACTATCAATATAACTACCATCCGGGTCTGAAACTTCAATACCCAACTCCTCAAGGATATAACGAACAACATAATCAACTTCGGGGTCATTACCCTCCTCAAAGGATTGATATGTGAATTGTTTGTCTATTAATTGAACATCGAATAGCCATAACAACTGGTTCTCAAATGTACTTTCTTCAGGTACTACAATTACATAAATTTCGTCATCGGGTCTTTTGGCAACTATAAGAAGGTCGCCTTCTTTGGCTAGATCCATTACAGGATTGCTATTAAAATAAAGCCGGTACTCAGCAGAGCGATGCGGTTGTCTCTTTCTTGAGTCATACCACGTTACTTTTCCTTCTGAAGTGATACCCTCATTTTCTCCGGATAACCACATAAATCGGGCCATACTCGATCTTTCGCCATCACCCAACAAATTTCTCAACAGCCTGACACCGTTGAATTCATGTTGGTTGGATTTGGAGCGATTGGCCTCTACAGCAGTGAGGCGCTTTATTGCCACCCCTTCAAAATACTGTGAAAGAAATCCTCTCTCCATAAGATAACACCCTCACAAATCATAGATTGTCAGCATTGCCCGCCAATCTCTATCGATGTCATATCCGTCGCTTGCAACCACTGGGCACATAGTTCTATTACCTCTTCGCTATTGATACGGTATTTTCCTTTCAGAGAACACTCCCAAACAACTCCAATTCTCCACCCCATATTTTGTAGGTGAGTCACGTAGTTTCTATCCAAATCTATATTCCGATTTATCTTTGCATACCAAAACTCCTCATTGGAGGAAGGCCATTTAAATAAATGGCAAGAATGTCCATGCCAAAAACAACCGTTAACAAAAATGACCGCCTTGAATCGGGGAAAGACCATGTCTGGTTTTCCCGGCAAGCCTCGGTCATGAAGTTTATATCTAAAACCCAGCTGGTGAAGCCCATGTCTGAGAATCATTTCAGGCTTCGTATCCTTGTCCCTGATACCAGACATCATACGACTTCTTATCTCAGGTGAAACAATGTCAGACATAGACTTCAACCCTCTCAAATAGCACTTCAACCTGGTCGGAATCCTTTACAGTTCTCATCACCTTGAAAATAAATGGAAGCATGTGTGCTGCTACTGCTTCAACAACAGGTACAGCGACTGAGTTTCCAAATTGCTTGTACGCCTGTGTGTCAGAAACAGGAATTTCAAACATACTTTGCCCCGGTTTATCGAATCCCATCAGTCTTGCACATTCACGTGGGGTTAGTCTTCTAGGATTTTTCCCTTCCTGTCTGATCAGAATTTCCGAGCCATCTTTGTAGTACCTTGCAGATAGTGTACGCGCTACATCTTCAGGACCAAATAAACCGTAACCAAATCCATTACCCTTTGCCCTATGCTTCTCTGCATAATTCTGAAGATACTCCCACAATCGGTCACTTAAGGTGTACTTGTCCGCAACTCTACCCGCAGGTATTTCCGTATATGGAGGTTCAGGCGCTTCTGTCCCATCCTCCTGATGCAGGATTGATCCGAGTCTAGGTCCCGTATCGGGGATCTTCATATCCTTAAAATCAAACCCGACATCTTCACGGAAACCCACAATGAATATACGCTCCCTGTGCTGAGGAACATAATGCTTTGCATCAATAACACGAAAATCAACATGATAACCCAGTTCTTCTTGTAAGGTTCTCATGATTACCTTGAAGGTGTTCCCTTTATCATGACTAACCAAATTCTTAACATTCTCGAGTAAAAATGCCTTTGGCCGGTGATATTCTATCATCTGAGCTACATCAAAAAAAAGTGTGCCCTGTGTGGCATCATGAAAACCATGTGGACGACCTAATGAGTTTTTCTTGGATACGCCCGCAATAGAAAATGGCTGGCAAGGAAATCCTGCAACCAACACATCGTATGGTGGCATATTTTCCAGATCAACATCCCGTATATCACCATTTACCGGGTGATCACATTCATAGTTGGCTTGATAAGTCTTTCTGCATGCGGAGTCCCATTCACTTGTAAATACACATTTGCCGCCAATTGATTCAAATGCCTTTCTCAGACCACCGATACCTGCAAACAAATCAATAAACCTGAAGTTGAAATCACTCTCCGGATGTTGACCTGATCGCACATTGTAAATGCTTGTAAGCTCTCTTAGCAAATCTATTTCGGGCACAGACTCTCCATTTTCCCAGCGGTAAATAGTCCGTTCGCTTTTCCCAAGTAGACGAGCAACTTCCTTAATCGAGTATCCTGTCGCCTCTCTTATGTGTGCAAATTCAGTGTTCTTGAATGCTTTCATTACAAAGTCAGCCTCCCTGTCAAAAATATTCCCAGGGGAACGTTTTTGACATAAGAATACCAGACAGAACATACTTTCGCAATATTAATTTAGTTATACCGTACACCAAACCGCTTTTGTAATAAATCATAGGCTATAAAATTATCAGCTGGTCAAAAAACGGCTAATCTTGAAAGAAACAGAAACATAATAATACAAGCACGATTATTGACTTTGAGTATTAGAACAGTAAAACTTTTAGAATAAATGGAACTAGGAACCTAAATTAAAGGCGTCCTATTTAACCTTGAAAGTACCTTGATCGATAATTTATGATCTATCGACGATGCAACAACTTATCGAGAGTTATTTGCTCAGCTAGCCGCCAAATATTTACATCCTTATAATATTAGGTGCCCTACCCATGCCTTGCTTTATTATCTGACTTGACGCTTAGGGGGAGGTCGATTTAGGTTTAACACACCAATACGAAGGTCCTTATCTTCCATTACTTACAACAATCCTATCGATATATTCACCCCGTAGCCTGACCCCTCAATAACTTCATTATCATATCCCCCAATTCTCTCCATAATGATTTACCATATTCTCAATCGTAAGCATAATCGCACAGCTCTTCATTATTTTCTCGACTCTCTCAAGGAATCAATCTTAATATACCAGTAAAGCGAATCTTAATCCTTGTATCTAGTCATTGATTTTTAAATAGCCTAGATAGTGAGTCTATGCTGTATTACTCGAAACAACTTTTCTACATGTGCCCAAGATTCACTAGAGCATTTTTCGAGGCAGGAATTCTCGCGACTCTCAAGAATTATAGCTATATTATGTATTTTAATGGGGGGTTCAAATGAACGTTCAGGATTTAGGTAAAATTCTTGGCGATATGTATAATAAAGCACCACAAGGAAAGCAAGTTGCAAAAATCCATCTATTCGGTGTTAAGTATGCGGAAGTAATACATAAAAACCATTACAGTGTAAAGGATATCGTAACAGCCTCTGGAATAAACATTTCATATACAACCGAAGTCAGTAAAGGGATAAAACTTTCAGAATATGTCGTGCCTAGAGATTAAACCTTTTCTATAAGAACCCTTGTACAAAATATATATATAAGGTCTTGTCTAAACGAAAAATCCACAACCGAATTCAGTTGTGGATTTTTCAATGGAGGCGAACTTACATTGTCTAAAATCCAGTCAATTAGAAATCGAGATAAGATAAATAAGACAAATCCATCAAGATGAATCTTGGTATGATGGACTATTCCCCTATCTTATGCACTCTATGGGTGCCTTGGCAACGGTCTAGTATTTTTAATAAAGAGACCCTAAAATAATTTTCTCCGAAGTATGAGGATTTTCGGGAAGGGTTTCTGAAATGAGTACAGACATGGATAGAGGTAGAAAGCCAAACACACAATTAATGATGTCCTAAGTTATCTTCTATTGCATTTATCCATTCGAAGCTAATTGATTCATTCTCCACATTCGGATAAGTTGGAAAGGGTAGATGAACAGGATAACTAGCAAATGGATTAACTAAATACTTAACCGTTAAGGTCGGTAGCTTTACATTCCAATTCTGTTCACAGTGAAGAATCCCAGTTAACGAGGTATTAAGAGGAGGGTTTGACCCTTTCGGCATTATTAACCCCCCCTCCCAAGCACTTCTTCATGTTCCCCGGTCTTTCGATTATAAATAACAACCGAGGGACCGTATAATACTTCTGCAACTTCTTCCCAATCAACTCCAAAGTCTGCCGCTTTACAAATAGCTACAAATATAGGCCCATTCCATTTATATTTCCTAAGCTTTGACTTGATCCTTTTCTCAATTGCTTTAGCAGGTTCTAAACTTTGTGTGGGACCTAGTAGCGCAAAGTTAATTTTTGATTTATTAGAGAGATCTCTTTTGGGAGAAATAAGGAAGCCTCCATAAAACCCATTTTCTTCAATAATAAGTTCCTCCTCAGGATCAATATCATTAGGATCAATAATATCCAGATATTGTATAAGTCTCCTTTTAATCAAACTAGGCTTCAGACTGTTTTTATCAATATTTTGATACCATAAACCAACATCAAAAAAATGTTCAACATCACTTAGATAATTAAGAAGCCGATCTACTGATTTCCTTCTTGACCTGTTTCCTCCGGTTCAAATATTGTAACCACATCTAAGAGACCAGTGCTATCATTAATTGTCCACAATAGCTCTGGAGTTTGGCCATTAGAAAGAGTAGGATTGAAATTGACCTCACCATATCTTGAGCATATTTCTGCAACTAAAAATTCATTAACCTGAGAAATAAATATTTTATCATCTAGGCTCCTAAGCCTACTGTAGTAGCTCGACTTTTGTTCATCAGGAATTTTGTTAAACCATTTTTCTAAAAACTCTTTAAAAGATGCATGTTTATGGGTACTACTTTTCGCAACATATGCAACCAAAGGTGTTTTCCAAGTTTCTCCTGGCCCCGGTAAGTTTTGAATAAAATTCAAATCATAAAGCATAGTAGCACACCTTTCACATCCATAAGATTTGTAAAGGGGATTTCAAACCTATGTATTCGTAATTCAGCCTTTGTTTTAAACATCTCCATATTATTACATCCCCCGGTAACAAGACAAAAGTATTTAAAACGCCCTGAAAAAGACGAACCCGTCCAACTTAACCACTATTGGTTTTTATGGACGAGGGTTCAATTTTATCCGAACTGCGACTTACAACAGTCGTCGAGACCCGTTGAGATTATTAAGTTGCCTAGAGTGAACATGGTTCTAAAGGTCACCATATCATCTATAGAGCGAAATTTAAGTAAGCCGTTTTTCTAAGGCCAACTTTTGACTTCCATACAAAAAATATATTATCTACTTGCTTTAGCTAATGTATATTCAAGATCCTTTAATGAGAAGCCATCTATTATGCCACGTTCAGCAATAAACTGAAATAGTTCTTTACATTCTCCTTCTAAGATTTGATCCAAGTCATATACTCGTTTACCTAACCAGATAGCTAAATCCACAAGCTGGATCCCAATATTATCTGCAGAATTTACAAATTCTATATCTCCAGTAAAATAGTCAGCCGTTTGTATTACTGGGTCTGAGAAGAGCTCCGAAGAATCAATGACTTTAGTATTATTATCAAAAGAATTTTTCAATTGCTTGTAAAATTCATTTTGTTCGTCATGGACAAATTTACAAATTTTCAAATTTTCTCTTTTTAAATAATGATTCAGCGTCCCAATTGCTATATTAAAAGTAGCCAAATTAGCAGAGCGGTATTTTGCATTGTTTCTAAATATATCATCGGAATCTTCTCTTAATCCCTCTCTACGGATACGAGCTCGTTCTTCCACCAATATGTCAAGTTCTAGAACCTGCATCGGATGAGCAATAGCATAATCAAATATTGCACTGAACATTTCAATATCTGAAATAAACTTGGGGTTATCTATACAGTGCTGTTTTATTTCCTCCATCAATTCCTGAAATTCTTTTTCTCCTCTATCTATCAGACCTAACACATTCCAAAATCTTTTCCGATGCTCCGTTGTCAATGTTTTTGCCATAGCATAAGTAACTAAAAGCCGATTAAATTTAACATTGTAGAGTTCTGGAGGAGCAGCCTCATTATTAACACTATCAAATAATAGGTCAACAAACATCATCGTTGCAACATGTTCTCTTTCTACTCTAGAAAAAACAAATTTTGCATCTATGTCTTTGTATATTTTTATTAAGCCCCTAGCTATTGAATTAATCCGCCTAAGTCCTAACTCTCCCGCATGCAGTTCACTGAAACCTACATTCTTCAATAGCGTTTTAAGCTCATTCTTCGCTAATTCAACATCATAAGAGGAAAGCATAACACCTACCCAATGGAACTTATCTGTTCCGCTAAATATCTTAATACCAGAATTTCCTGATTCATCTACAAAAGCTGTTAATTCACTCAATTACACTACCCCCACCTAAAATATTTCACCTATTGGTTTTCTTTGGGTTAAACCTCTATCTAGCCTTGAAGCACTAAATCTAAATAAGTTTAGCCCTTCCATGATATGCATTAAAGCTGGTTTAGAACTTTTTCACTTCTTATAATAAGGTTTTTTATAAAGTCACTTATTCTGGACGAATAAAAACATGAACTGGCATGTTGTCCGTTTTGTTATTAAGATCATTTTCAATTCCGCGAGGATTAGCTATGTATCCTTCTGGATCATAAACAAAACATAATAGTGTTTTGCAATCTGGATGAACCTTATATCTTTGAATATCAATAATCAATTGCTCTCCCAGGTCTTTTGCCTTCATACTCTTGCGAGAACGTTTCACTTCAACAACAATCTTTTCATTTTTGAGTATAAAATCGACTCTTGACCCTCCACCTGCATAGCTAGGAGTCCATTCTTCAGCACGAATATCATCAAAATGCAGATGCATGATACTATGCAACAAATCTTGAACATCATACTCATCTGTAATATCTAATGTAGGACGCTCACTATGCCTACTGCGTAATTGTTTTGCTACCCTATGAAATTTGTTAAAAATATTCCCAAGATTATCTATTGGTTCTAGCACTTTTGACGCTTTCTTGGCAAGAATCCGTCCTACCTGAGCCTCATCTCTAATACTTTCTAAAAGCTTTATACCATTTACTACGTGGCTTTCGTAAACATCTGAAACATGATCATTAAAACTTTTTAAATAGTAGCTATCCTCTTCCAGTAGTTCCTTAAGACATTGCTGAGACTTTGCTTGCCATGCTTTGAACCATGAAGAGTCAACTACAATAAATCCCATATACCCGTCATCTTCCGCTGTTGCTTTCAAACTATTTCCCTCATTAATCAATTCATTTAATCTATTTATAAAGTCCATATATACCATCCCTCAACATAACTCTCCCAGATCAAATTTAAACTGTTGATTGATACACAACTTTTGAATTTTCCTCAATCATTAATAATTTTCCGTATCTGCTCAAGCTTTTGCTGGCTAGCCCTGTATCTTGTGTATAAATGAACGACTAATTCATTAATTTCTTCAGTAAGCTCTTCACGAATTTCCTTTGAGTCAGTTTCTGCAAGTTTGTTTAGCCTAGCAGTTATCATTCTTTTAACACCTACTGAGCTCCTTTCACCAGCTCCGTATGCTTCCATGTAAACTTCCCAATAATCATATTCATGAAAATGTTCTGACCATATTTTTGAAATGTGCTTTCCTTCCCTTGCCAGTCTTATAATTTCATCCGAGTCTTTCTTATTCATATTAACCTCCAGAAATTGGTGAAAATTATTCCGCTACACTGTTTTAGTAGGTATCCAGGCTAAATCAATCCTCATATTCAACTTTACAAAGAGAAACCTTATAGCCCACTTCTTTTATCGCACGTACATGATCAACCAAATTTATAAGACTAAAAAAGAATAAGCATTCACTAAGAGGGCCTTCTTTAGTTGTTGGCACCACATAAACAAACTCAGGCATGTCATGACCCAGAAAATCTTGTTTAGACCACTTTTGGATGTATGCTTCCTCCACCTTTTTTTCTACCCGTGAATCGCCTCGTAGAAGCCTTGCAGAGACACTTCCCTGTGCAAAAAGATGACTAAGGGTTGCTGAACTGTACATCTTTTTAACGCACAGAAACTGCATTTCTTTTGTTAAAAGGTCACATATCTCGTATTTCTCTGTTAGACTAAAATACAAGAGTTCCTTGTCAAAAAGAAGCCAATTTTTATTTTTGCTTACACGCTCGTTATACTCCCCTTCTTTTTCTCCTACTTTTATAGCAGGCAATTTTAGAGTGTCGGTTATGTCCGGAAGAGCCTTAACCACTTCTTTAACCCTTTTCACATACTCATTGTCTACCTGAAACCAGTTGCCTAAAGATAGTACGTAGGTTTCTGACGCATTGTTTATTTCCGCCACAATAAATTCACGCATTTTAAACTTTGCAGTTACAGGAGAAGCTTCGCTGTCCAAACCAATTATGTGCACCTTATCTAGGTAATTATCTATATCCGGATTATCATCCAAGAAATCATAAAAGCTCTCTAATGTTATGTCAGATAACTTACTGCTTCGAGCACCCATAAAAATTTTGTAATGATCTACATTTGATTCTGGAATTTCAGGAAGAGCTACTGTAACTTTTTGGGTCGATCTATTCTCCAGCAAGCCTTCTAATTCTAGATTCAACATCTGAATTTTTGAATCGGCACGCTTTAATGGGCGAAGATAGTCTATAAATTCAAAATGTTTCTTATACGTATCTATTTCAAATCTTTCTAATAAACTTTCACACAGTTCACCTAGTTCTTCAATCGTGGTTTCTGTAGTAATTGCTAAAGAATCAGAGCCGGAGAGCTTTGAAGCAAATTCTTTTGTCGCGGGTTTACCACTTACGTATCTAATCCAGTCTATATTTTGATTCAAACCAAATTCAGAAACCTTGCTTCCTACTGTTACATGAGTTCTTCTTTGCTTGGTGACCAAATCAATATTTCTTGTATCTAACGTCTCAATACGTTCGGGGTCAATCTCATTTAAAGTAACCCGCATGCCAAAGCCCTGCTCGATTTTTGATCTGTCTAGGGCACTATAAGCAAATCCAAAAGGAACGGCAAATAAACGCCCACTTACTCTCAGAACAATCAAGAAAGAGTTAGAGGAATTTTGCAAAGTATGGTTTGATAAATCAAAGTTCCTACCCACAAAATCTAGCCATTTAGGAGTCTTAACTTTATTGCTTTGTAAAAAAGCAATACATTCGTAATTTAATTTTCCTGTTATAGACAACTCGGTAAATGGATTATTTCCTGACAAGTACTTCTTTTGTATTGCCTGTTTAAATTCCTTTACATCCTCATTAAGTAAGTAAACCGAGAGTTTCATCAAACCACCTCAGTCAAAATAGGATTAATTACCTATATCTTACTGCTATTCAAATTCCGTGTCTTTGAAAAATTATCCAAATTAAATATGTACAAATGTTTTTATTTTCCTGAAACTACGCAAATCTGTCGCATACACACGATATTCTTATTTACGTGAAGTACACCGTATATGCCGCAAAGATGCTTAACAGGCGGAATAGTAATCGGAAATGATTAGTGAGGATCTCATTCAAAATGCTATGCCTTGAACCATCTCAAATGAAACGTTTCAATTAGGTCAATATAGCTAGAATATGGAAGGTATAAATCGAAGAATTTTTATCTAACTTGCGGGTAATGCCAAAATCATTTCATTCTGTCAATGATTACACCATGTAAGGCAACGAAAAGTACAGTGGATGTGCACAGTTGCCAGTTTGATTCAAATGCAGCTTTACGCAGTGCTGGATGAATACGAAGATTAGCACCCAAAATTTGAGCATTCCATTATTAATCACTACGCAACTAAGAAAAATACTTATTAATGAATGCAATAATTACTTTGTGCCGTCGGAACCCCAAATCCCCTAGAACTACGGTATCAGTACACGAAAAGAAATAGTATACAATTATCTTAAGCTTCATAGCCCTGTAACGAAAAATCCACAACCTATTTTGGTTGTGGATTTTAACTATGGAGGCGAGGGGAGTCGAACCCCTGTCCGAAGGCAACGCCACATAGGTTTCTACGGGTGTAGTGACAGATTTGATGTCACCCTAGAGACTCCCTGTCACCGGATTCCCTTCGGGTCAGCCTGATTATCTTCTTCCGTTGACCCCAGGCGGAGATCAGACGGCGTATCCCACTAAAGTTGGGCCCTATTCCCGGCACATGGGCGATGCAGAGATAGAGCTAGCTCACAGGTTATTAAGCTGCGAAAGCTAAGTTGTTGTTTTGTTTGCCGTTTAATTGGCTTTAGCGTTGATGAAGCGGACGCGTCCCCACTACCCGCTACCCATGCTCGATCTACCCCCGTCGAATCCAAAAACGCCCCCGAAATAAAAGGGTGTTGGATCAAGGTGTAGCTAGCCAGCAAGGGCCTGCTGTTGTTCGTTATCACCATTCCTTCTCCATAATAAGGAACGTGATCCTCTCTTACATCAATTAGTATACCACGTCTGCGCTTCTCGATGTTTATGGACTTGATGGAAACACTGGGAACTTCGCCTTAGCCGACCAAACTTACCTTGCGACTTTCTGCTTCTCGCGCAGCGCCCGCTGAATATCACGCTGAGCATCACGCTTCGCAGCCGTGTCGCGCTTGTCGTATTGCTTCTTCCCTTTGCCCAGGCCCAGCAGCAGCTTCGCATATCCGTTGCGGATGTAAATCTTGAGCGGTACGATCGAATACCCCTCCTGCTTGGACAAGCCCAGCAGCTTGTTGATTTGCACCTTATGCATCAGCAGCTTGCGCGTCCGCGTCGGGTCCAGCGGATTATACCGGTTCCCCTGCTCGAACGGGCTGATATGCATGTTGTGGATATGGATCTCGCCGTTTCGGATCGTTGCGAACGCATCCCCGATATTTACCCGGGCGTTCCGAATCGACTTAATCTCCGTGCCGGTGAGCACCATGCCCGCTTCGTAGGTATCTTCGATGAAATAGTCATGGGAAGCTTTTTTGTTCTGCGCCAGCACTTTACCGTCACTTTTCTTACCCATGTTCTCACTCTCCTCTGAATCCCCTACAGGGCAGTTTACCAGACATTTATTGTACCAACTTAGGCGGTCAAAAGCAAGGATGAGCGCCCTCCAGCCACCAATCTCACGCCTTCCCCCGCGGCAACTTATCGCCATACCTCGCCCGCAATTCTCCCAAGTATTCGAGTTTGGCTAGCACCTTCTCTTTATTAAGTAGCCCGATGCTTAGAATCATCTGCTCGATCAGCAGCAGCGGGGTCACCATGGAATGAAATTCTCCCAAGTCCCCCCGACTCACGTAAAAAGCAGCGTCCACCTGCGCCCCATACCGGAACTCTTCGCGGTCCGTCACCATGACGGCCGAGCATCCGATCCGCTTGACGCAGTCAAGGATCACCTCGGTCTCCGGCAGCAGCCGGGTGAAGTTGAACAGCAGCACGACATCCTCCCGCTGCACATGCGCCAGCGACTCCAGCAGCTCATGGCCGCTGGCCGCCATCATCCGCACCGACATCCCAAATCGCGACAGCCGGTAAAATAACAACTCTCCCAAAGCTACAGAAGGTCCTGGCGCGTAGACGTAGATCCGCCGGGCTCCGGCCATCAAGGCAGCGGCGTGCTTCAGCTCCTCCGGATCGGTCCGCTCTGCCGACTCCCGCAGGTGAAGGCTCGTTTGCTCCAGCAGCTTCAGCGGCAAGCTCGACGGATCGAGCCGGGAGATGGTCGCCTCCAGCTTATGCGCTGGTGTCGTATCGATGGCCTGGCGAAGCCGCAAGCGGAAGTCCTTGCCGTTCTCGTAGCCCGCCGTCCGCCAAAACCGCGACACCGTGGCAATACTCGTACCCACCCGATCCGCCAATTCCTGCTCGGTCATGAACAACGCCTCGTCGGGATGCCGCTCGATGAAATCGGCGATTTTTTGATGCCCAGGGGAGAACTTCGACTGCTTCGCAAAAATTTGATTCCGATACTTCGACATGGCTTCAGCTCCTTAGGGTCTCGTTCTGTTCTCCCCTATCCTAGCAGCCAATTGTTATGTAAATTTATTTACATCGTTTTCACTATGTAAAAAATATTACAATCCGTTGACATACACCCACGCCTCATTTAATACTCGGCCTCTACACTTTGGGAAGAACGACTCATTAAAGGAGGTTTTCCCTTCATGAACCGCAAAACCCTGTACACCCTCACGTCCTCGCAAAAAATGATGATTTTCGTCCTCTCCATGTCCCTGTACGGCTTGTCCAACATGTTCACCGAGCTCATCCCCGAGTTTCGCCTCGGGCCGATCGAACTCTCGGTGGAGTACTTCGCGTTCATCCCGCTTACGCTCTGCATGCTGTTCCACCCGCTGTATGCGGCGGTCGGGGCGGCGCTGGGCGAGGTGATTTTCGGCGAGCTGATGCTCGGACAATTCGGCGGACTCGGCGAGCTGGAAAAATTCCTGATCTTCTCCTTCGCCATGTACGTCGCCGGGCGGATGGTCCGTAACCCGCAAAACCGCCTGCAAGTCGGCACCGCCGCCATCACGGGCGTCATCATTCACCAACTGTGCAGCAGCCTGGTCGACATCGGCAAAGTCTGGATCGGCGTAGAAGAATTAGAAGCCGTGCCCGGGCTGGCGCAAAGCGTCGTGATCGTCGAAGGCGTGGGCTTCCTGAACGACGTGCTGTTCTCCGGCATCCTGTTTGCCTTGCTGCCTACCCTCTATCTAGTCCCTAGATTATATGGAAAAATCGAACCGCTCCTCGGCATCAAACCACGCGAAAAATCCACCAAATACGAAGCCGCTGGCATCATTTCGCCGAAGCTTGTGTTGAGTGGGATCGCGCTGGCGCTGATCGCTTTCGGCGCGGAATCGCTGTCCGAGACGGACTGGAACTTCGGCGAGTGGGACAGCGGATTGGCTGACAGATTGGGCTCGGGCGCCATTTGGCTCAGCATTGCCGCCGCAGCCGTCGTGGCCGTCATCGTCCTGCTGATCATGCGGGCCAAGCGGACACGCAGCATCCAAACCAGCGACGAGTCCGAGAACCTGCCGTATGCTTAATCCGAACAACGAAACCCGCGGCCCCGTGATCGACATCCGCAACGTGTCGTTTACTTACCCGGGCTCGGAGCTGCCGGTGCTGAATGAGGTGAACCTGACGATTGAACCCGGCTCCTTTACCGCCATCATCGGCGGCAACGGCTCCGGCAAATCGACGTTATGCAAGCTGCTGAACGGGCTGATTCCGCATTATTATTCCGGCGACTTTGAGGGCGAGGTACACATTCACGGCCAATCCACCGCGCAAAAAACCGTCGCCCAACTCTCCCGCCGCGTCGGTTATGTCTATCAAGACTTCGACAACCAGCTTGTGCGGCCTACCGTGCTGGACGAGGCCTGCTTCGCCCCGTTGAACTACGGGCTGCCCGACTACAAGGATCGGGCGCTCCACGCTTTGGAGCTTTGCGGCCTCACCCATTTGCAGCAACGTTACATTTGGGAGCTGAGCGGCGGCCAAAAGCATCTGCTCGCCCTGGCCGGAGCCCTCTCGTTGGGCGCAGAGATCCTGATCGTCGACGAGCCGGTGTCCCAGCTCGATCCGAGCCATGCCCGGCAGGTCTACGAAGTGCTGCAACAGCTAAACCGGAACTACGGTAAGACGATCCTTGTCATCGAGCATCATGCTGAGTTTATCGCTGACTACTGTCAGGAGGTTTGCCTGCTGGATCAAGGCCGGGTGTTGTGGAAACGCCCGGTCTCTGAAGCTCTGAACCGCCTGGACGATCTGGAACGGCTAGGCATCCAGCCGCCCGAGGTCACCCAGGCTGCGGCTTATCTAGCAGTCCTGCAGGACGCCAACGGTTCTACGCGGCGGAATTCCAACGAGAAGCAACCCCAGCAGGCAGCATATCCGATTACGACCGAAGCCGCGATCCCTTATTTTCAGCGGCAGCTTCTAACACTAGCGGAGGAAACGTCTGCTCGATGGGCCAACGCTAGCTCCCTATCCGCCGAGGATGGGCATCACCCTAACGTCGCCCAACGGAACCCCGTCATTCAGTTCAACGGGGCTTCCCTAAACTACCGCACGATCCGCAAAGCCGAGCGAACCGTGCTGCATGGCATCGACCTAACGCTCTATGAAGGCGAGCGGATCGCGCTCATCGGCAACAACGGGGCGGGCAAATCGTCGCTGCTGAAGCTGATCGCCGGGATTGCCAAGCCATCCGAAGGCAGCGTTGCTGTCCTCCAGCAGGATACCCGCAGCACCTCTCTGGAGCAACTGTCGCGGAACGTCGCCTTCGTCTTCCAGAACCCGGAAGACATGTTCATCGAGGACAGCGTGCGCAAAGAGATCGCGTATTGCCTGAAACGGCGCGGCTACCCGGACGCGGACGACACGCTCCAGCGCATGCTGCACAGCTTCCGGCTGGAGCCGCTGCAGGACCGCGACGCGCGCCTCCTAAGCGGCGGCCAACAGCGCCGCGTCTCACTCGCCATTGGGGCGGCGACCCGGCCCGCGATCATGCTGCTCGACGAGCCGACGGCCAACCTCGATTTGGCCACCCGCGAAGAGCTGCTGGGCACGCTGGAGGAGCTGAACCAGCACGTCCGCACGGTGCTGATTGCCACGCATGACATGCAGCTCGTCCATCGCTGGGCGACGCGCGTCATCGTCATGCACGACGGCCGGGTGCTGGCGGACGGGACGACGGCGCAGGTCTTCGCCAACCCGGAGCTGATCCGCCGCGCCAGCCTGGCGCTGACGCAAAGCATGGAGCTGTCCGCCGCCCTCGGCCTCCAGCCCCCCTGCGGATCGCCGACCGAGCTGGCCGACCGCCTCTACAGCCACATCACCGGAAAGGAGAACCACCCGCATGCAGCTCGTCCGCAACTGGTTTAACAAAATCTCGCTCGACCGCATCCAGCTCGAATTAATGAACACCGCCTACGGCAGCGGCCATGCTTCCTTGTCCCGGCTGGATCCGCGGGGGTTGCTGATTTGGTATCTGTTTTTTGCCATCGTCCCTTGGTTCCTTAACAGCTATGTCGTCCTGGCTGGCATGTGCCTGTTCGTCATCATTACGACCGTGTTGTCCCGGGTCACGCCGTTTATCATCCTCGTGCTTTGCCTGGGCCTGATCGGACAGGTGGGATGGCTGTTTATTATCTCGTTGTTTTTTGGCGGGGACATCTCCTCCGCCCTACCGCTGCTGAAACTTACGCTCAAGCTGTCCATCGTCTCGCTCGCCAGCATCACCGTGTTTTCCGGCATGGATCCGGAAAAAATCAGCGACGGCTTGCTCGCCCTTGGCGTCCCCGCCGCCTTCTCGTTCAGCTTGTCCTACGGCTACCGCATTCTGCCGGTGTTGTTCGAGGAGTTCCGCAACGTGCTGCTCTCGTACCGGCTGCGCGGCAAAGCGCCCGAGCGGCACGGCGTTCTCTACTGGCGGCTGGGCGCGTATTATTTGAAGCTGCTGGTGTACGCTTTTTTCCCGCTCATGTTGGCGACGGCCAAACGCTCCCGCACCACCGTAGAAGCGCTGGAGACGCGCGGCTTCTCGTACGGCATGAAGAACCCCGCCGCCAAGAAGCTCAAGCTGTCGCATTTGAAGCTGCAGCGGCGCGATGTGCTTTTTCTGGGCGGATCGGCGCTTTATGTGGCGTTATTATTCTGGACTTCCTCTTCACTTATCTAACCGACAAGGAGTTGTTTCGATGCGCATCGACCTGCACACCCACGCCAAGTTATCCAAGGCCACCGATTTCTCGCCGGCCTATTACGAAGAAATGATTGCCGAAGCCAAGGCAAACGGGCTGAATGCCCTCGCTTTGACGGAGCATTTTAATACGCGCAACTTCCATGAGGTCTACGACAACCTCGACCGCCAGTACCCCTTCAATGGGGAATACTACGAGGCGGACGGCCTCCGGATCTTCCCCGGCATGGAGGTGGATATCCGTGAAACCGGCCATATTCTGCTGATCGGACGCAAGGAGTATATTCTGGAGGTGCGCCAGGCGCTGGACAACTATACGGAAAAAGGCGCCTTCATCCCCTTCGACGAGCTGATGACGCTGGCCGAACGCTACCCCCTGCTCAAAATCGGTGCGCATCCGTTCCGCGTCTCCACCCCGCTCCATCATCTGGAGGCGGAGCAACTGCGGCGGTTGGACGCTTTTGACCTGAACGCCAAGGATATGTACGAATACGGCAACGAAGTGAATCGCGCCAACGTCGAACGTTTCGCCGCCGAGCTGGGTAAGCCGGTGACCGCCGGGAGCGACACCCATCAATGCCTGCAATACGGCAGCTTGTATAACGAGCTGCATCGCCCCTGCGATTCCGTCGCCGAGCTGAAGCAGGCCATCTTGAGCGGGGCCTACGAGCTGCGCGTCGCCGACAGCCTGCCCCTCCAGGTCAAAGCCTCCGTTATGCTGAAAAAACTGCTGAAACGCCTCGCGCAGTTGGAAGAGCCCACCCCCACGTTAGCCGATGCCTAAAAACAACCAACCCCCGGAGTCAAAACTCCGGGGGGCTGATTTTTTTGCGTTTCGCTACTCCAGATTAATCCGCCGGATCGTCTCCAGCGGTACCTTGGGCTCGCGAGTTTCCGTCAACAAGCCGTTAACCTCCTGCTGCACGTCGGTAATTTGCGTATAACAGTAACCGCAGATATAGTCGATCGACTTGATCGCCTTCGTGATGCTCTCAAACCGTTCAATAAACGCCTCTTCCCCGCTAACCTGGTTACCGTATCCCCAGCCCGACTCCGATTGGAAGGCGATCCCGCCGAATTCCGTAACGAGGATCGGCTGGCCGCGGTAAGCGTGCCCGTTCGCCAGGGCATATTTCCAATTGTTGAACGAAATTTGGTTGCCGGTGATAACTTCCATGTCCTTGTAACGCTCCAGGAAACGGCTTCCCGATTCCTCATAATCATGCAGGGTCAAAATGTCCGAAACCGTATGCTCCCATCCGTCATTCGTAATCACCGGACGATAAGGGTCAATCGCTTTGGTCAGGTGATAAATCCCTTCCGTAAACTCCTGCTGCTTGCGGTCGTTCAGAATATTGGCCACGCCCCAAGACTCGTTAAAAGGAACCCAGGTGATGATACTCGGGTGATTATATTGTTGGCGAACGATCTCGACCCATTCCTTGGAGAATGCCTCGACAGCCTGATCATTAAATTCGAACGTTGCCGCCATCTCCGACCAGACGAGCAACCCTTTGACGTCGCACCAGTACAAGAATCGGGCGTCTTCAATCTTCATATGCTTACGAACGCCGTTATATCCCATCGCCATGATCTTATCGATGTCTTCGAGAATCGCTTCCTCAGAAGGCGGCGTTAAATGCGAATCCGGCCAATAGCCTTGATCCAAAATCAATCTTTGGTAAATCGGCGTATTGTTCAGCAGTACCTTCCCGTTCTCGATTGAAATTTTGCGCAACCCGAAATAGGAGTACACCTGATCGACCACCTGATCGTCCCGGTACAAAATAAATTCCACGTCGTACAAATTCGGATGCTGCGGCGACCACTCGCTGAATTTCCACGGTCCTCCCGCTTCATGCAGCAAATCGGCGTCTACTCGAAGCCAAGGCCGGTCGATGGCCAAGCGCAGCCGCTTCATGGTTCTACCTTTCAAAGAGATGACGGTCTCCACCTCAAGCTGGCCGCCTTCCAGATCGCCCGCGACCTGAAACTCAAACGCCACAGATCTGCGATCATAGTCAGGGGTGATCTTCACCGCATCCAAATGCGCCGAGTCCACGAACTCCAGCCATACCGTTTGCCAAATCCCCGTGGTTTGCACATAGAAGCATTCGAAGCTATCGCTCTGCCAGCGCTGCTTCCCGCGAGGCTGGGTGCAGCTCTCGCTGTCCTCCGCTTTCAACGTCAGTACATTTTCGCTGCCGAAGGTCACGTACGGGGTGATGTCAAAAGAGAACGCGGCATATCCTCCCTGATGCTCCCCGACATTAACGCCATTGACCCACAGCTTGGCCCGGTAATCGACGGCTTGAAAGTGGAGTATCGCCCGCTGCCCCGCCGCATCGGCAGGGAGGGTTAACTTCTTCTCATACCAGACCTGCGGGTGGAACGTCTCCTCTCCAATTCCGCTCAGCTTGGTTTCGTACGTAAACGGCACCTGGATCTTGCGATCGGCCTGCAGATCTACGTACCAGTTCTCCCGCTCGCCGATATTGCCATCGTCAAAGCGGAAGTCCCACTCTCCATTCAAGTTGATCCATTGCTCCCTCACGAATTGCGGTCTGGGATAATCTTTGATATACATATGGGTTGTCATGGGTTAAACTCCTTTTCCTCTATCTATCTCTTTGCTTTAACTTTCATCTGGGTAAAGCTGAACGTCGAATCGATGCTTCGAAGCCCAACACGTCCGTGGAAATAAGGATCGGGATCCGTATAGTCGATGACCGGTTCCTCCGCTCCGCCCCAATAGACTTGAATGCGAGAACCCGCCATCACGACACGCAGGGAGTACGTCTGTCCGGGTTCCATCGAGGCGCGTCCGCTGCTCACTGCCAGCGAACCATAATTGAGCTTCAACAGCTGCAACTGCCCGTCGGTAAGGCTGATCGCATAGCCCATCGCCGAATCCTGTACTTGATGCTCGAAGTAGGATTCGTTCGTCGTGCGGAGGAACACCTGTCCTTCCCCGCTCAAGCTCTCCGGAATGCCCACTTTCAGCGACAGCTCGTAATCATCCCAAGCCGCGTTACCGACGAACAAACGATCATCCGCGATCCCGCTTCCTTGAAACCCGCCGTCAATGGCTTCGAAAGCCCCGTAAATATTCTCGGCTTCGACCAATTCCAACAGATTCGCTGTCTCTGCTCCCGGCACTTCCGCCGACGCATAAAGCTTCAATTCTTGGAAGCTGACTTGGCCCTTGCGCAGCTTGACCTTTAGCGTATGGTAGCCTTCCGGAAGCTCCATGGCTCCCAGCTTGACCGTTTTCCAGTCCGGGTCGGGATCGGGCGTAATCTTGAAGGTCTGCTTCTCGTTCCCGCTGCTCACTTCGACCGTTGCCGCTTCCTTCGAGGTCAACAAGCGCATCGCTAAGCCGTAAGTTCCGGCCTCGGCCACGTTGACCTTATAAGACAGCCAATCCCCATCCTGCTCCAGCTTCACGAAGTAACTGCGATCCTCCGCCTGACCGATGGAAACCCCATCCGACTTACGGAACTCCCCTGCAGCGGCGTCGGACGGATTCACCTTGAAACCGCGCTCGGCGTCCTTCAAATAATGAACGGCTTCAAGGGTACCCGGAACAGGTTTATACACTTCGAAATCGCTGCTCCCGTTCACATCGTTGGAGAACGCCGTGTACGAATACGAAGGTTCGGCATGGAACGCCGCGTACCCAATCCGGCCCGTAACGGTCGTTTGAACCGGAAGGTTAAACTTCATCATCTGATCAAAATAAACGCGAACCGCGCTTCCGTCATTTTCCACGCGCACCGTATGAAGTTTCGTATAATCGAATTCTTCCGGCAACCGGAGGCTGTCAAGTTGCTCCGCCTGACCTCCGCGGACCTGCATCACGGACAACTCGCCCGTCGCTGGCGTCAATCGTACTGCCCCATAGTTCTCCGAATCGGTATACGAAAAAATCGCCTCCACATAAGCCTGTTCCTCATCCACCGGTTGCTTGAAGCTCAGGTTGTACTCCGCGGTAAATCCGGCGTTCGTTTTCACCTTGCTTAGCCATCTGCTCGTGCCGTCCGGCATCGACTCTACATCCCAATCCGTCTTCGCCTCCGGCTGATCCAAGCGACTTTGGAAATCCGGTTGCTTCGGAACCGGCTGCGCGGTATTCGTCGGCCCCAGCACTTCCATCCGGTCGCCGTTGAACACGATCCGATCGATATCCATTTGCCGCACCGGCGGGCCTTCCGCAGAGTGGCCCACCAAATTGTGATAGACCATGTAATAGGAATCCAGATCCGGCCCAACAAAGCTCGAGCTATGACCCAAGCCAACGAACGAACCGGATGTGTGAATCACCACCGGATTGTTGTCCGGCACCTGATAAGTCCCCGTCGGGTCGTCGTGAGCGACGGCATAGTTAATCCGATATCCTTTGCTGAATACATGATTGCCGGTATATGTCATATAGTACGTGCCGTTGCGTTTGATGATCGTGGAGCCTTCCGTCCACCCGCCCAGATAAGCGTTGGTCGTAGACCCGACATCGATCGTATAAGGATCCGTCATCGGATGGATGACGATGCCCTGGTCTCCCGCATGCGTGAAGTACCACTTCCCGTCATCATCAATAAATACCGAGCCGTCGATGCTAAGTCCCAAGTTCTCCGTTTGCACCTCAAACGGCCCCGTTGGGCTCTCGCTTCGTAAGACGTAGTGTCCGTTCCCGGCGGGCGAGGTGTACATATAGAAGTATCCGTTCCAATACACCACCTCAGGTGCATAAGCCCCGGTCGTAATCGGATCCTCGGTCACCAAGCCTTCGGGTGTCCAATGAATCAGGTCCTCCGAGCTCCAGCCTTTGATCCCGGCGCGGAAGTCCTTCGTACTGCAGTAGAGATAATACTTTCCGTCGTGGCGAAGAATATAGGGGTCGCCGATGCCGTAATCCTCCCATTCTTCGGGCAGCGTAAAAGGGTTCTGATAAGTTGGATCCTGATCGCTATACAATTTCACCTTCACCCCTTCGTTCGAGCTACATGAACCAAGAACTAGTGCGAAACAGACGGCCGCGCACAAGGCGGCCAGCGTGAACTTCTTCCTTCTCCCGGGCTTTTGGTTATCCATCTTCGCTTCCTATCCCTTCAAACCACTGATGGCCAGCGATTCGACGAAATACTTCTGACAAAAGAAGAACACCAGGATGACGGGAACCATGGCAATCACCGAAGCCGACATAATCAACGGATAATCGGAATTGCTGATATACATCGATTGCAGGGAAGCGATCATCACCTGGATGGTCTGCTTCTCCGGCGTATGCAGGTAAATTAAGGGTCCGAGAAAATCATTCCAGATCCCCATGAATCCCAGCGCAGCTTGAGCCGCAATCGCCGGCTTCGCGATCGGCAGGGCAATTTGCATAAACGTGCGAATGAATCCGCTCCCATCCAGCTTCGCGGCTTCGATCAATTCCGTCGGGATGGAGCCCTGCATGAACTGACGCAGGAAGAACACCACCACGATGTTGCCGAACAACCCAGGAACGATTAACGGAAGCAACGTGTCTACCCAATCCAACTTAGAGAACCCGATAAATTGCGGAATCATCATGACCGAATACGGAATCATCATGGTGCCGAGCAAACACATAAAGATCGTTTCTTTGAACGGAAAATCCACCTTGGCAAACGCATAGGCCGCCATCGTGGAAACGAATAAACCGATCGTCAAGACGAAAACCACGATCGTCGCGCTATTCAGAAAACCATGGAGGATCGGCGCTTCGGCCCAAACTCCCTTGTAGTTGGCGAACGTGGCGGGATTCGGAATCCACTTCGGCGGAAGGTCGAATACGTTCTTTTTCTCCTTAAGGGAGGTCGATAACGACCAGGCCAGCGGAGCCAACATAATAATGGAACCAAACAATAAGATAAGGACATTGATGCTAAGGGTGATTCGACGTCTCAGCAGCATAAACACGCCTCCAATGCTAAAGTCTCAAGTAACGCTTTCCTAATCGTTGTAGATCCAACGTTTGGATAAACGGAATTGGAGCAGCGTTAAGATGAAAATAATGATGCCAAGCACCCAAGCCAACGAGCTCGCGTAACCCATGTTGAAGTATTCGAACGCATGCTGGTAAATGTAGAACACCACCGTTGCCGCGCTGAATTCAGGACCCCCGTCCGCGGCCATGACATAGATCTGGCTGAACGCTTGGAACGTACCGATGACGCCCATGACCACGATATAGAAATGAATGTTCGACAGAAGCGGAAACGTGATATGAACGAATTTCTGAAATCCATTGGCCCCGTCCACCTCGGCCGCTTCGTAATAGCTTCGGGGGATCGATTGCAACCCGGCCAAATAGAGCACCATATTGCCCCCGATACCGCCCCAGAGTCCCATCAAAATCAAGGACGGCTTGATCCATAGGGGATCGCCAAGCCAGTTCGGTCCGGTGATATGAAAGCTATTCCATAACAGCTGATTCAGCAGACCGTAGTCCTGGTTTAAGATCCATTGCCACAAGAGGGAAACCGCGATGATCGGCGAGATCACCGGGATGTAATAGATCGTCCGAAATACCGAGATGCCCTTGATCTTCTGGTTCATGAGGATCGCCAGCAGCAGGGAGAGCACCATGCCAAGAGGGATCCCGATTAGCATGAACACCGTGTTGAACAGCGACTTAAACACCTTCTCGTCCTTAAACAGATCCACGTAGTTGGCTAAGCCGACAAACTTCGGGGACGAAACCATGTCCCACTCCGTTACGCTTAATACGGCTGAGGCAATTAACGGAGCAAGGCCGAAGATGAGGAACCCGAGCAGCGGAACCGCAACGAAGCCGTAAGCCCACAGGATCTCCTTGCGCCGAAAACCGGGGATTTTATTAGTCATGACCCTTCTTCCTTCCCGCGAAAGAAATTAGAGAAGGTGAAAGCAGTACGCGCCTGGCTTCCACCTTCCATTGTTCATCTATCTACCGAATTACTTGTTCCCTTTGTCGTACAAGTCTTGCAGCTTAGGCGCAATCTCTTTCGCCCATTCCGCCGCCGTTTGCTTGCCGGTCCACACCTTGCTGGCCTCTTGGTTGAAGGTATCCAGCCATTGCGTATCTTTCGAGCCATATTCAACCGGAGGGTGTCCATACTCAATGATGTCGAGGAAGACCTGCTTATGCTCCGGAGCCTTGCCGTTGTTCAAGTAATCGTTCTTCGCCATATCGATTAAGTTAGGCACCGCCTGGCCCATCTCCATGTTTTGCTTCTGACCTTCAGGGTCCAAGGACAGGAAGGCAGCCAAGTTAAACGCTTCTTGCGGGTGTTTGGACTTGCTGGAAAGGGCAAAGCCCATCGATCCAAGCCAAGTTGACGTAGTTCCCGTGTTCGGGCTTGCCGGCCACGGCGCGATATCCCAGCCGAAAGGCAGATCCCAGAAGGCCGGTTGGTCCCAAGGTCCAAGCGGGAACATGCCGATCTTCCCGGCGACGAACCGCGAATAGCTGTTCATCGCCTTCTCGTCGTCCGCGGAAGGGCTCACATGATATTTCAGATTTAAATCCGCGATAAACTGCATCGCCTCGGCAAACTCCGGCGTATCCACGGCGATTTTCCCTGTCACATAATCGATGTATTGTCCGCCGTTCCCCCATACTGCTGCTTCTAAAGGAAATCCGGCTCCGCCGAAAATATCGGATTTGCCGTCACCGTTCGTATCCTTCGTGACCGTTTGGGCCGCCTTCAGGTAATCGTCCCAAGTCCATCCGCCCGGTTCGGCAGAGGGATAAGCGGCCCCCGCTTCATCAAAGAGATCCTTGTTATAGGCCATCGCCCAAGGGCCGACGTCCTTCGGAAGTCCGTACAAGTCTCCCGTCCCCAGATTCTTTCCGTCGAACCGATATCGGTCGATGGCTTGCTTCCATACATTGTCTTGTTTGAAGAGTTCCGTGTTATCCAAGTAGCTTTGAATGTCGAGAATCGTGCCGGCCTCCGCATACTTGAAGAATGCCGGTCCAGACAGGTAGAAGACATCCGGAGCTTTGCCGGAGGCTACCAGCGTCGTGAGCTTCTGGTTGTATTCCGCCGGCGGCACGCTGGTGTAATTCACTTTCACGTTCGGATATTTGTCTTCAAAGGATTGGATCAATGAAGCAAAAATCTTCTTCTCGTTTGGATCTCCGTGACCCATGAAAGAAATTTCGACTTTCTCGTCCGAGGTGACTTGCTGCCCGTTTGAAGCGCCTTGATTCTGGTTTCCCGGTTCCTTCGAGGCATTGGCCGAGTTGGCATTATTACTAGAGCCGCAACCTGTAAGCGCTACCAACATGGACATGACCAAAAGCACCGCAATGACTGCCAAGCGATTGGTTTTCACGTGCATAACCTCCCTATAAAATTCGTCGCGATTACGGAATGATGTGTGTCTGTTTAGGTCTGTAACCGCTTTACATTTGCATTTTAGTATATCCACTTAGATATTAGTATACTTTATTTAGTATATAATATACTTTATTAGATTAATTCTACGGGAACCGTGACTCTGCGCGGATTCGAGTGGCCTTCCAGCTGCTCCAGCAAACATTCCACGGTATGCTTGCACATCGTTTCGATATCCTGCTGCACGAAATGGATGCCCGGTCTTTCCGGCCCGTCGAATCCGACCAGCGCAAATTCCTCCGGCACTCGCTTATTCAATCGTTGCAGCGCTTTATAGGCATAGCCCGTGAGCTGCGCGTTCATGGCGAACGCCGCCGTGATCTCGGGATGCGAACGGAAAAATTCATAGATCATTTCTTCCCCGGGGCCCTTATGGATATCGTCGATATTTAAGATACACCATTGGTTTTTGTTAATCGGCAATTGATTCTGATAGAACGCCCGTTCAAAGCCAGCCGCGCGGTCTTCGGTTACGGTATTCGTGATCACGGGAGAAATGAGGGCGATTTCCCGGTGCCCCTGGTTCAGCAAGTAGCTGACAGCGTCGAAGGTTCCCTTCTCGTTATCCGCGCTGACGCTGTAAGTCCGGATATCTTTCAAATAACGGTCAATCAGAACGAGCGGGAATTTATCGATCGACAGGCGCAGAATGTCCTCGTTGTAGTTCTCCTCCTCGGTAGGAAAGATGATCATGCCCTTCACGCCGTTGCGATTAAAGGCTTCGATCGCTTCGCTTTCATTTCGCTGCGATTCCCTCGATATACTGAGCGTTAGTTGATAGCCGGACGCCCAGGCAAACCGTTCGATATTGTCCACGATCCGCTGTTCCACCTTGGTCTGCAGCGTAGGGATGATCAAGCCGATCGTTCCCTTGCGGGTAGAATCCGTGCGCTGCGTGGCACCGGCTGCATTCAAATAGCTCCACACCTCGTCATTAACGAAGGTCCCTTTGCCTTGATGCCGAGTTAAGATGCCTTCATCCGCCAGGCCGATCAGGGCGTTTTTGCTCGTGATCTGGCTGACATGATACTCCTCGGCCAGCTCCTTCTCCGACGGGATCCGGTCTCCCGGCCTGAGTTCCCCGGATTGGATGCGCTCCTTGATCTCATCCTGGATCTGTTTATATAAGGGTAGATTCTTCACAATAGGTCACTCCCATCTTCGCTCAACATAATATATATACTTAGTATATTATTTATTTTTCTTTTGTCTATGAGGAAGATGTGACCTCTCGGTAGGTAACAGCCGTTCGAAGGAACTGAATGCCCTGCTGATCGCGCAGGGTACACGACATTAACGATCACGAAGAACCGGATCAAAATGCGCTGCGCCTTGGACGATGTATCGATCGGTCATTAAGCAAGCTTACCCAGGCGGACCTATAGCGGAAGAAAAAATGGCCTCGCTCCCCATCTGCGCTGTTGCACGAAATCATCGAAATAACTGCGTAGATGCAGTTATTTCCTCGCAGCCTGAGCTCAACGGCTAAATAGCTGCGTAAATACAGTTATTTTCTACGATTTTGAGAAAATCGGCCTTTACCTGGGGAATAACTGTATTCTTGCAGCTATTTTAAGAAAAACCCGACAATCGGTGAAAATAGCTGCACTCCTGCAGTTATTTTCCCTCGGGCCCAAGCGTCTGCATGTGGCTCTGTATCGAACAAAAAAGCCGATCCGGAACGCTCCGGATCGACTTTTCTCCTACGTGTTGCTTGCTCACTTCTTCTTGCCCTTGCCGCCGCCCCGCTTGCGGCCCGGAGCGGCCTCCTTGGCGCCCCCGTCCCGGGCGCCGACGAAGACCCCGCTCGCGGACGTCTTCTTCCGCCGCGAGCCTTTGTCCTCGCCGGTGCTGCGGTATCCGCGACCGGCATCGCGGGCCACGGCGACCGTCCCGGAGGCGTAGCCTCCCTTGCCGGAGCCGAAGCCAAATGCGGGCGCGCCGTCCGACGCGACGCCCGAGCTCTCGCCCGCGCCGCTATCCGCGCGTGCTACGGCGCTGCCAAGCGCGACGCCGCCGCTGCCTTTGGCAGCTCCGCCGCGCTTGCCGCGCTTCCCGCCGGGTGCGCCCACCCCGGCGCCTACGGCCTCGGCGGCGTTGGTCCCCGCCGCCGCCCGGCCGGGCTTGCCCTTGGCGCCGCCTGCGCCGCGGCCGCCCTTGCCTTTGCCGGCGGCCTTGCCACCGCCTTTGCCCGGCTTGCCGCTGCGGCCTCCGCCGCCCCGGCCGCCTTCAAAGGCTCCGCGCCCGCCGCCGAACTCGCCGCGCTGCCGCGGCTTCATGTCGACCATCTCGAAGTCGATGGTATGGTCGTCCATATTCACGCGGGCCACGCGGATCTTGACCTCGTCGCCGATCCGGTAGATCTTCGACGTGCGTTCCCCGATCAGCGCCATATGCTGCTCGTGGAAATGGTAATAGTCATCCGTCATCGCGCTAAGCCGGATCAGCCCTTCCACCGTGTTCTCCAGCTCGATGAACATGCCGAAGCTCGTGACGCTGCTGATAATACCGGGGAATTCCTCCCCGACCTTATCCAGCATGTACTCCGCTTTCTTCAGCTGTTCCGTGTCGCGCTCCGCCTCCACGGCGATACGCTCCCGCTCAGACGATTGCTGCGCGATATCCTGCATCCGGCTGGCCAGGTACTCCATCCGCGCCTCGCTTAGCGTCCCGTTGCTCTCGATCACCTCGCGGATCACTCGGTGGATCACCAGGTCGGGATACCGCCGGATCGGCGAGGTGAAGTGCGTGTAGAACTCCGCCGCCAGCCCGAAATGCCCGGTGCTTTCCGCATCGTATTTCGCCTGCTTCATCGAGCGCAGCATCATCGTGCTGATGACTGTCTGCTCCTTCGTGCCCTGAATGTCCTCCAGCAGCGTCTGCAGCGCGCGTGGATGTATCTTGTTGCCTTTCCCGCCTTTGACCGCATACCCGAAGTTGGCGACAAATGCCATGAAGTTCATCAGCTTCTCCTGGTCCGGATCCTCGTGAATCCGATAAATGAACGGCACTTTCAGCCAATGAAAATGCTCCGCCACCGTTTCATTCGCCGCCAGCATGAATTCCTCAATAATTTGTTCCGCGATCGAACGTTCGCGCTTCACGATGTCGACCGGCTTGCCGTTCTCGTCGACGATCACCTTCGATTCCTCGAAATCGAAGTCGACCGCGCCGCGCCGCATGCGGTTCCCCCGCAGCTTCAGGGCCAGCTCCTTCATCAGCTGGAACGTCTCGACCAGATCGGCGTAACGTTCGGTTACCTCCGGATCTTCTTCCTGCAGAATTTTCCGCACACTGGTGTAGGTCATCCGTTCCTTGGTGCGAATCACGCTAGTGAAGATATCGTGCTTCACGACCTTCATCTGCTCGTTGAATTCCATCTCGCAGGACAGCGTGAAGCGGTCTACCTTCGGATTCAAGGAGCATATCCCGTTCGACAGCCGGTGCGGCAGCATCGGAATGACGCGATCCACCAGATACACGCTGCAGCCGCGGTTATATGCTTCTTGATCGAGCTTGGAATTCTCCCGCACGTAATACCCGACATCGGCGATATGCACGCCCAGTCTGATATTCCCGTTCGGCAAGCGCTCCACGTTCACGGCGTCGTCCAGGTCCTTCGCGTCCTCGCCGTCGATCGTGACGATCACCTTGTCGCGTAAATCCCGCCGCCCCTGGCGGACGATTTCCGCCTCCTCGATCTCGTCGGGGGCATCCTGCGCCTCGGCCATGACGTCCTCCGGGAACGCCTCCGGCAGCTGATGCTTGCGAATGATCGATAGGATATCGACCCCCGGGTCGTCCTTGTGTCCGAGTATCTCGATGACTTGGCCTACCGCTGCAGACCTTCCTTCCGGGTATTCCACGATTTCAGCTACGACCTTCTCGCCGTCGACCGCCCCGCCGAAGCCTTCGCGAGGGATAAACAGATCCTTGTTGATCCGTTTGTCATCCGGGATCACGAAACCAAACGATTCGTTATTCTGGAATACCCCCACCACTTGGGTTACGGCACGGTGTACGATGCGCACGACCTCGCCTTCCAGCTTGCCGCCGCCCGCGCTTTTCGAGCTGACACGCACCAACACGGTGTCTCCATTCATCGCGCTTTTCAAATCATTCGCATGGATGTATACGTCGGGATGGTCGCGATCCTCCGGGATCAGAAACGCAAACCCTTTGGCATGGGCCTGCAAACGGCCGCGAACCAAATCCATCCGTTCCGGAACGCCGTAACGATGAGTGCGGGTTAAGATAATTTGTCCTTCCTGCTCCAACCGGTTGAGCATTTTCAGGAACTCTTTGAATTCGCCGGCATCGGTGATGCCAAAATGCTCCTCCAGCTCTTGATACGTCAACGGTTTATATGCGGTTTCCCGCATAAAAGCGAGCAGCTCTGCTTCTGTGATTAATTTCAAATGATTTCACCTCAAACCCGGCTTGTCCCTTTGGTGCCGGGGTGTAATTTTGCATGACATTTCCATGATATTCCTCTAGCCGTATATCCCCTAGTATACACGAAATTCGCGGTTGGCATCCGTTTTCGCCCGGGATTCCCGTGAAATTGCATGGATTTCATGAAAAAGGCTTAATTTTTATGAAAATCCAGCCGACAATATAATGGAAGAATTCCACGAATTAGGAGAGGGAGAAAGAAGGTATGGAGAACAATAGCATTCTGCAACGACGCAATAAGTTATTCGTCAAAATCATCTGGGGAATGGTCGCCCTCGGCGTCCTGACCGACATCATGATCCAGGTTGACAGCAAAGTCCTGTTTACGTTGATCATCGTCGGCGGAATTTGCTGTTCCATCGCGACCTACATGACTTACGCGAACAAAGGGACACGCTACGTGATGTTCGTCATCCCCGTGATCACCCAGCTGTTGACGTTTCTGCTGATCTACCAAGATCCGGACCCGATCATCAGCACGTATCTGCTCGTCTACGTATCCGTCGGCATCATGACGTTGTATTCGAACTATAAGCCGATTCTGTTCTCGGGCGTATTGGGCATGGGGATCACGGTTTATTTCTTCAACGTTCCCTTCTACCACGATAAATTATTCGCCCGGGAATCGCTCAGTTATTTGCTGCTGTTCCTGGGATTTCTGATCGTAGCCTTAGCTTTTGCCGCCCGGTTCAGCGAACGATTGCAGAAGGACGTCTTGGCTAAGCAGCAGGATGCCTTAGAGGCGAAGCGCCGCAGCGACGAGCTGCTCACGAATCTGCAAACCTCGCTGGATGTACTGGGCCGTCTGAGCACGCAGCTGCGGGATAACGTAAACGTCACCGGCTCGATCTCTAAAGAGATCACAACCACCTTCGGCAGCGTCTCCGCCACCCTGGAGCGACAAACGCTGGGGCTTACGGAAACGACCCAATCCGTGCAAGAGGTTGGCGGGGCCGTGGAAGTCACCGCCGAAATTTCGGCCCAGCTTCAGGAGCTATCGACCGACATGCTTCACAATACGGAGGCAGCCGGGGCAAAAATGAATTCCTTATCCTTACATATCCAGCATCTGCAGCAGGTGATTGCGGGTACGGTCACCCAAATGCAGAAGCTTCGCGACCAGAACGAGCAAATCAGCCAAATCGTCGAAACGATCCATGGGATCTCCACGCAGACGAACCTGTTGGCCATGAATGCCGCCATTGAAGCGGCCCATGCCGGGGAACATGGCAAAGGGTTTGCCGTCGTCTCCACGGAAATTCGCAAACTCGCGGAAAATTCGCAAAAGGCGACCCAGAGCATTAACGACATTCTGGCGGACGTCATCGGGCAAATCAACAATGTTGCCGAACAGATTACGCTCGGCTCCACCGCGATCCATTCCGGGCAGGAAGAGGCACAGGAAGTTCAGAGCTATGTAGAAAAGGTGTCCGACAATGCCCGTACGGTTAACCAGCAATCCGGTGAGGTGGATCGTTCGGTACGGCAGATGCAAGACCGGTACGGCAGCATTATGGCGGAAATCATGGAGCTGGCCGAAAGCACCGAACACAATATGAGCGCGGCCCAGCAGATTTTGGCGGGTATCGAGGCCCAGGATGGCAAAATCCACGAAATCGTTCAACACTATCAGGATCTCGACACCTTGATTCTATCGTTGTCGGCCACCGCAGCGGGAGAAACCGCGCCAACGCCTCAAGCGGTCCAAACGGCGTCCGCTCCGTCAGGTCACGCCAAGCAACCGATCCCGGTCGGTTAAGGTCGCCTGCGCGTCGGTTTAGAAGGGATTCCTTCTAAATCTAATGAAAAAGGCTTGCCCGCGGGCAAGCCTTCTTTTTATTTATTTTATGTAAATAAGACCGTTTCCTGATTCAAGCTCTCAAGCGTGTCCACATACCAGACATAGCGCTCCGGATTCTCGTAAAACTCCGCCACATGGATAATGGCCGGTACGACATCGTCCCCTTTGTAGAATCGGCGTTCCCCGACCTGGGTCATCGGGACATGGAAGGAGATGCGAAGCGCCCGAAACAACGTGGGCTCAAGCAGGGTGACATAATGACGAATCCCGTTCTGCTGGGCAAATAATACGATGGTTGCGAGTAACCGGTTGAGATTTCGACCGCGATACCGCTTCAGCAGCGCCACCTTATCGACCTCGGCGATTTCCCCCGGGCTTGAGACCAAGATAGCCGGGTGATCATCAAACGGTGCCAAATCGTTTAAGGGCTCGTCCGTTTGCGGCGCATAAGGTTTGAATTCCACGGTACCCACCGGCACCCCCGAGGCGTCATAAACGAGGCAACGACCTAAGACGTCGTCGGCAAATTCCGGTTCAAAGCCTTTTTCCATCCAGGCTTCCATCCAAATCGAGTGAAACAAGGTTCCTTCCTCCAGCGTACTCACCAGCTTGTACAATTTCCTTCCTCCTCTCATTGTCTGTACCAAAATTGTAATATTTTTACCTTTCCTAAGCCACGAAAATCCTACATAATCTAACATTTATTACTAATAAATTCCTTTCAATATTGTTACGATTCGTTTTCATAAAACAACGCAAAAAAAGCCCCCGTCTCCATAAAGGAAACGAGGGCTTACTCTGGCTAGAATTGTAGGTTAGTCCAACACGACAGCAACGACGATTGACAAGATGAAGAAACCCGCTGCCAATCCGACCGTGATCCGTTCGAGAACGAGCTCCATGCCGCGCGCTTTCGTTTTTCCGAAAAGATGTTCAGCACCCCCGGAGATGGCACCGGCTAGACCCGCGCTCTTCCCTTTCTGCAGCAACACGACTGCGATCAAACCGATCGAGAAAATAACGAGCAATACCTTCAGCAAAATATCCATTCAATCCACCTCCTAAGTGAGAAACATCCTTCATCTATTCCATAACTCTGATAATTACGATACAAAAACAGCATTATTATTGTACCATAGCGTCCCTCGAATAACAACCGTTTTCCTTTTGACCCGGTTCCCTTGATCTATCTAAAACGAATGACCTACAGCAGTCAACGAAATTTGTCATTATCACCCAAAAATCGACGAAATTTGAGTCCCACATTTCTCTATATTGTACCAAAATGCCCCTTTTTTTCGTGATACCATGATCTTAAGTCATATTTTCACAAGCATCAGGAGGGTAATTTATGTTCAAGTTCAAGAAAGAGAAACGTGAGTCCCAAGGGAAGTCCGGATCTTTTCAACGGAAGCTGTTGATGATTATTCTTGCGACTTCTCTCCTTCCACTCCTCGGCGCCAGCGTCTTCTTCGTCAGCTATTTCGGGGACGTCATTACGCAAAACAACGAAGAGTTGGTCCAATCTACGCTGGATATGAACATCGCCAAAATCGATGAATGGATCTCGGGCAAATCCAAAGCCGTCGAAAATCTCGTCCAGCAGGATCCGGAGTTCCAGACGTTCCAACCCGACCGGATCTTCCCGATTCTTAATGTGCTTGAGCAAAGCGATGACCAGTCGGAAGGCTTCAGTATCATCGACAAGAACGGGATGCTGACGAACATGCTCGGCATGAGCGCCGACTCCTCCAAGAGCCCCTATTTCATCGAAGCCAAGAAGAACAAAACCACAGCCTACTCCGAGATGAGTTATCTGGAAGCGTTGGACAAGTATTTTATTGCCGCTATGGTTCCGGTTAACGATAAGAGCGGACAATTCTTAGGCGGAGTGGCATTCTCCGTCACCCCAGATGTGCTGTCCCAGTTGAGCGGCAAAATCAAGATCGCCGAATCGGGTTACGCCTACGTCATCTCCAATACCGGCGTCTATTACAGCTATCCGGACACCGAACGCTTCAACAAGAATATCCAGGATTATGCCCAGACGGCGGAGTTGAAAAATACCGTCAAAACCATCCTCGGCAATCCGAGCGGGCACGTCACCTACCGCGACGAGTCGGGGAAAGAAGTGATTACATACTTCGGCACTGTACCAAGTACCGGCTGGAAGATGGTCATTACCGTGCCAACCCAAGAAATTTTCGCTGAAGTGAACAACGCGCGAAACCTGTCTATCGCCATCGCAATTGCCACGGCTATCCTCGTCTTCGTGATCGCCTTCTTCCTGGCACGCCAAATCGTGAAGCCGATTCGCTTGGTCTCCACCGTCATGAAGAAAGTTGCCGACGGGCAGCTGAGCGAGCGGGTAAAGGTCACCTCGAAGGACGAAATCGGGCAAATGAGCGGCAACATCAACCTGATGATCGATTCTCTGGCGACGATGGTCAAACAAATCAATCGTACGATTGGTGAGGTCGCCGCCGCTTCCGATGAATTGTTAAATGCCGCCCGCCAATCGACCGAAGCTACCGCGGAAATCACCACCGCGATTCAAGGCGTCGCCGGCGGTACGGAAACTCAGCTTATGGGCGCAGAGCAGTCCGCACGGGCGACTGAAGAGATGGCCGTTGGGGTACAGCGGATCGCCGAAGCTTCCGGCAGCGTCTCCGAGCGGGCCGAAACGGCCGCCAGCGAGGTGGAGAACGGTTATGTGCAAATTCAGTCGGCCATTGAGCAAATGGCGCACATTCAATCAACCGCGAACCAAACTGCAACCGATATCGAGCGATTAACCGCCCATTCCACTGAAATCGGGGAGATCGTCAACGTCATCTCCGATATCTCGAACCAAACGGCGCTGTTGTCGCTGAACGCCTCTATTGAAGCAGCAAGAGCCGGCGAGCAGGGGCGAGGTTTTGCCGTTGTCGCCGGGGAGGTCAAGAAGCTCGCGGAGCAGACCAGCCAATCGATCGCCCATATCGTCGAATTGATTCAGTTCATCCAAGGATCCACGTCTCAAGCGGCGGATTCGGTCAAGAACAGCATTGAGGAGATCAACAAGGGCATCCACCGGATGGAGAATGTTGGCGTATCGTTCGGCCAGATTCGCGAGTCGATCCATCACGTCTCCTCCCAGATCCAAGACGTGTCGGCGACAACGCAGGAAATCTCCGCAGGCACCGAAGAGATTGCCGCCTCGGTTGGGGATATGCTAAGCACGGCCAAGGATTCGGCACTAAGCGCGCAATCGGTAGCGGGTTCCTCGGAGGAACAAGCCGCAATCATCAAAGGCATTGAGGCATCGGCGCAATCGTTGAACCAGCTGATGAACGAGCTGAAGGAGCAAATTCGAGTCTTTAAAGCTTAGGAATAGGACCCGAAGCGCAAAATATTCAGGCTGTACCATTAACTACACCAACTTGTGAAAATATGAACATAACAAATTAAGGACGCCTCGTGTTTCAGGCGTCCTCTTCTTTGGGGTTTATTTTAGTTCGTCAGCTTATATACCCGCGCCTCGTAAGGCCGCAAATCCATGCTCCGCACGTCTGCACCGGCTGGCACCCCGTCGTAGTTTGCAATAAGCAGTTCTGCGGCTTGGGCCTTTTCAGGACTGAGGGCCTCTGCTTCCGGTGTCGTCCAGTTGAATCGGGCCGGTTGGTCGTAGAAATTCAACACCACCAATAATTGCTCTTGCCCCAACGTGCGGGTGTAAGCGTACACTTGATTATCGTCGGCATTTAGCAGCTCATATCTCCCGTAAACGATCACCTCATGCTGCTTACGCAGTTCGATCAGGCGGCGGTAATAGTGGAAGATCGAGTTTTCATCCGTCAGCGCTTGCTCCACATTGATGTCCCGGTAATTCGGGTTGACCGCTAGCCAAGGTGTACCCGTCGTGAATCCGGCATGCGGGCTGCGGCCGTCCCATTGCATCGGAGTACGCGCGTTATCCCGCCCTTTGGCGTAAATCGCCTCCATGATTTCCTCCGGCGTACGGCCTTTCTCCAGATACTCCTTGTACATGTTTATCGTCTCGATATCCCGATACTCGTCGATCGTCTCGAACCGAACATTGGTCATACCGATTTCCTCGCCCTGGTAGATATAAGGCGTCCCCTGCAGCGTATGCAACAGCGTGGCCAGCATTTTGGCCGATACGTTACGGTACTCACGATCATTGCCGAATCGCGATAGCAGGCGCGGCTGATCGTGGTTGTTCAAGTAGATACTGTTCCAAGCCTTTCCTTCCAACTCGGTCTGCCATTTGGAGAAGATCTGTTTGAAGTCGACTAACTTCCACGGTTTGCCCCACCATTTGCCGTCGGATCCTGAATCGATCCCCATCAGCTCGAACTGGAACACCATGCTCAGCTCGCCCCGATCCGTTCCGGCGAATAGAGTCGCATCCTCCGGCGTCACATCCAGAGTTTCGCCCACCGTCATGATATCGTATTTGGACAAGACCTCGCGGTTCATTTCCTGCAGGAACTCGTGAACCCGTGGACCGTTGATGCAAGTCCCGCCGTCTTCGCTGTTCGGCAACCCTGGAGGTTTAGAGATCATGTTGATGACGTCCATCCGGAATCCGTCGATCCCTTTATCGAGCCACCAGGTCATCATATCGTACACTTCGCGGCGGACCTTCGGATTCTCCCAGTTCAGGTCCGGCTGCTTCTTGGAGAACATATGAAGATAATATTCGCCCGTGGATTCATCGAATTCCCAGGCGGGTCCGCTAAAGAACGAACCCCAGTCGTTCGGGGCCTCGCCGTCTTTGCCGGGATGCCAAATATAATAATCCCGGTATGGATTATCCTTCGATTTGCGCGATTCCACGAACCAGTGATGCTCATCCGAGCTGTGATTGACGACCAGGTCCATGATCAACTTCATGCCCCGTGCATGAAGTCCGTTCAGCAACTCCTCCCAGTCCTGCATCGTTCCAAAAGAATTCATGATCGACTGATAATCGCTAATATCGTACCCATTATCGTCGTTTGGCGACTGATACACAGGGCATAACCAAACCACGTCCACGCCTAGTGTCTTTAAATAGTCCAGCTTGGAGATGATCCCCCGCAAGTCGCCGATCCCGTCCCCGTTGCTGTCCATAAAACTACGCGGATAAATTTGATATACGACGCTTTCCTTCCACCACTTTTTGTCCACGAATAGGTCCTCCTCCGGATGGCTCTAATTAGTTATGTCCGTCCGTTGTATTTTGCACTTAGCCTTGCTATACAGCTAGTGGAGTAAACGCTTACGTTAGGATTAACAACAGGACCAGGAAAAATAAGAACATGAAACGGCCTTATTTCCCTTAGATTCATGTTTACCGCGACAATAGCGGTATCTTTTGTCCTTATTTAGCCGCTCGGGCGTAAATTGCCCCATTTCGGAAGGAATAAGGGTATTTATTACCCTTATTTTCAATCCAACCGCTGGGAAGACGTAAATAAGGGTATTTTATACCGCTATTCCTGCGCCGATGGCCGAAGCCTGACCGCGTGTGCCGTTTGGAACGCGAGCTTCGACCGCGCCCGCCAATCTGGCAACGTCCTTAATTATTGCACCCATGCTTGCATCCTCGCTTTTCTTCTAAGGAACGTAAACGTTTACTCTATTCTTCTTCAATATACCGAACCACCGCTTCAGTTGTCAATGAGAGTCGCCTATGAAACAAGTTTCTATGTCTTTGATTCGCCACAATTTGACATCATCCGACATTATTCTTCATTTCTCTCTTACCCTATATTTAGGGAAGTGATATTCTTAAGACAGAATCCTGCATCACGTTAATGTATCATCAGAATACATAATTTGAGGAGCGTGCCCTATGCGAAACAGCAATGAAGTACTTCGCAACTTTATCCGCTACTTCGCCAACATGATCATCCAAGGAGCGCTGATGGGGGCCTTTGCCATTACCATCAGTTCGCTGATCGCCGGCGAGCCGATCTTGACGAGTCGGCATCTCGTTTTGATGCTGCTGATCATCGTTGCCACCATCGGTTTTGGCATCAAAAATTTCCTGGCCTACGCCAAGCCTTTTAAGGAAATCGAGCGATTCATTTCGCAAATTGCCGCAGGCAACCTGACGCACCGGATCCGGATGGATCAATTGGGTAGCTTAAAGCGTTTCGGCGTGCCGATGGAAGAGATGCGGGAGCATTTGGGACAACTCGTGCTCCAAGTGAAGCAGACCTCAACCGAGGTCAATCACAAGATTCGCGATTTGCATGAACGCCTCCAATCGAATCGGGAACAGTTTGATCAGATCGTTGCGGCGATGGGGGTCATCGCGGCCGCCAGTAAACAGCAATACTCCGCTGCCAAAGAAAGCGCCAAAGCCGTTGAAGAGCTGGCGACGGGTATCGGTCATATCTCCGAAATCTCTCTCTCGGTCACTGAGTCCTCCAGTGGGGTTGCCTCCATGGCAGAGACGACACGGCAGGAGATGCTGGCAATGAACGAACAGATGGGCAAGATGAATCAATCCTTTCGTGTTCTCACCGAAACGATTTCGCAGTTTCTGGGACGCAGCGAGGATATCGCTACTTCTACGGATGCCATTACGGGGATTTTGCAGCAGACGCACATCCTCGCTCTGAACGCGAACATTGAAGCGGCCCGGGCCGGCGAACAAGGCCGAGGATTTGCCGTCGTCGCCACCGAAATCCGCAAGCTGGCTTCCGAAGCGAACCGCTTCGCCGAAGAGATCGGAGAATTGCTGCAGAAAGCCGAAGAGGAATCCAGCCAATCGAAGTCGGCCATGGACAAGTCCCACCAGGAGATTCAAGCAGGCATCACGGTGCTGGGTAAAACCGAGACGGTGATGGACGATATTCTTACCCAGGTGGAAACGATCAATACTGAAATGAGCGGGTTCTCCGCAACCGGACAGCAAATGGCCGCTGGAAGCCAGGAGGTGGCCGCAACCGTCGACGAGATGGCACGTTCCTCCTCGGAAACCACTCGTCATATCGATAACATCGTCATGCTGACCGCGCAGATTCACGAATCCATTCAGACCATGTCCACGGACGGGGATCAACTGGAGACCCTCGGAAGAGAACTGCAAGGCACGATTGAAAGCTTCCGTTTGGATGAGTCGCGAAGCTAGGTCGCTTCAACCTGAATACAATACAACAAGGTTCGTCCTATAAGTAAGTAGATCTTATCGCAGAAATGTTGCATTTAGTGCAGGATTTGGGCGGTGGAACGGCCCGTGGAGGTGAAATGTTGCACTTTGTGCAGCATTTTGGGGGCGTATGCGAAGAAATCGGGCTGAAATTGTTGCACAAACTGCAACATTCTTGCCGATTTCTTGCCCACCATCTTCTGAAAAGAAAAAATAATCGGCCAAGGCATGAACGCCCTGGCCGATTATTTTTTTTGCAAAAAGCCCCTTGTTACTAGAAGACCGGAGTTATCCGGTCGTCCTTCTTAACGGTGTGCTTTCAGGTTGTAGAAGGATTTCAAGCCGTTGTATTGAGCCAGATCAGCCAATTGGTCTTCGATGCGAAGCAATTGGTTGTATTTCGCGATACGGTCCGTACGGGAAGGAGCACCGGTTTTGATTTGGCCGGCGTTCGTTGCCACGGCGATATCGGCAATCGTGCTGTCTTCGGATTCGCCGGAACGGTGGGAGATCACTGCCGTATAACCTGCGCGTTTTGCCATTTCGATCGCGTCGAATGTTTCCGTCAATGTACCGATTTGGTTTACTTTGATCAGGATCGAGTTACCGATACCTTCTTGAATCCCTTTGTACAGACGTTCGGTGTTGGTTACGAACAGGTCGTCACCCACGAGTTGGATTTTGTTACCCAGTTTCTCGGTCAGCAGCTTCCAACCTTCCCAATCGTCTTCGGCGCAGCCGTCTTCGATCGTGATGATCGGATATTTGTCTGCCCAAGAAGCAAGCAGGTCAACGAACTCAGCGGAAGTGAAGGATTTGCCTTCGCCTTCCAGATGGTATTTGCCGTCTTTGTAGAACTCGGTAGAAGCGACGTCCATACCCAAGAATACGTCTTTACCTGGCGTGTAGCCGGCTTTCGTGATAGCTTCCATGATCGAGGACAAAGCGTCTTCGTTGGAAGTGAAGTTTGGTGCAAAACCGCCTTCGTCGCCAACAGCCGTGTTCAGGCCTTTGGCTTTAAGTACGGATTTCAGGTTGTGGAAAATCTCTGCGCCTGTGCGAAGAGCTTCTTTGAAGGAAGGAGCGCCTACAGGCAGGATCATGAATTCTTGTACGTCTACGTTGTTGTCGGCATGCGCGCCGCCGTTCACGATGTTCATCATCGGAACAGGAAGCTGTTTCGCGTTAAATCCGCCCAGGTAAGCATACAACGGCAGGTCCAAAGCGTCTGCAGCTGCGCGAGCAACCGCCATCGAAACGGCCAGGATCGCGTTAGCGCCCAGTTTGCCTTTGTTAGGCGTGCCGTCCAATTCGATCATCATTTTGTCGATGCCAACTTGGTCCAACGCGTCCATGCCAATCACTTCAGGAGCGATGGTTTCGTTCACGTTCTTCACGGCGTTCAATACGCCTTTGCCCAGGTAACGGGATTTGTCGTCGTCGCGAAGCTCTACAGCTTCATGCGCGCCGGTGGAAGCACCGGAAGGAACGATGGCACGGCCCATTGCGCCGGATTCGAGATAAACTTCAACTTCAACGGTAGGGTTGCCGCGGGAGTCAAGGACTTCGCGAGCGTATACGTCAGAAATAATCGTCATTAGAATACAATCTCCTTTGAGTGTTTTATAGTTATTTTATGCCTTGCGGCTGGCAATCATCGATTGACCGGTCATTTCCGGCGGCTGCGGCAAGCCCATCAAGTCGAGCAGCGTTGGAGCTACATCGGCGAGAATGCCTTTGTCGCGAAGCACGACGTTCTCATCGGTAACGATGAATGGAACCGGGTTCGTCGTATGTGCGGTAAATGGACGGCCTTGGTCGTCGGTTTCCATATCGGCATTCCCGTGGTCGGCAATAATGATGACAACTCCGCCTTTGGCTTTGACGGCGTCAACAACCTTGCCTACGCACTCGTCCGTTACTTCAACCGCTTTGATCGTTGGCTCCATCATCCCGGAGTGCCCGACCATGTCCGGATTCGCGAAGTTCAAGATGATCGCGTCGTGTTGATCCGACTCGATTTCCTTGACGCAAGCTTCCGCCACTTCATAGGCGCTCATTTCCGGTTTCAAGTCGTACGTTGCGACCTTCGGCGAGTTGATGAGCACGCGTTTCTCGCCCGGAAGCTCGACATCGCGACCGCCACTGAAGAAGAACGTCACGTGCGGGTATTTTTCCGTTTCAGCGATCCGCAATTGCTTCTTACCGTTCTGTACCAGCACTTCACCAAACGTATTGTCGAGATTCTTTGGCTTGTACGCTACATAGCCGTCAACCGATTCCGCAAACAGGGTCAAGCACACGAAGTGCAGGTCTTTCGGGAATTTCGGTCCGCGGTCGAAGCCTTGGAAATCCTTGTTCGTAAATACATTGGACAGTTGAATGGCACGGTCTGGACGGAAGTTGAGGAAAATGACGCTGTCGCCGCTTTCCACTTGCGCGATCGGTTGGCCATGGCCATCGACAATCACGGTCGGCATCACGAATTCGTCAAATACCGATTTCTCGTACGATTCTGTTACCGCCTGAATTGGGTCCGTATATTGCGGTCCTTCCGCATACACCATGGCCCGGTACGATTTCTCGACGCGGTCCCAACGTTTGTCGCGGTCCATCGCGTAATAGCGGCCTTGCACCGTTGCGATCTTACCGACGCCAAGCTCGTTCATCTTGGCGATCAGCCGCTCCAGGAAGCCCTTCGCGCTGTCCGGAGCCACGTCGCGACCGTCAAGGAAAGCATGCACGTAAACCTCGTGCATCTCTTCCTTCTTCGCCAGCTCGAGCATGGCAAACATATGCTCAATGTGGCTATGCACGCCGCCGTCGGACAGAAGGCCGTACAGATGCAGCTTCTTGCCTTTCGATTTGGCGCTGCGCACCGCCTCTACCAGCGTTTCATTCGAGAAAAATTCGCCTTCGCGAATCGATTTAGAGATCCGGGTCAAATCCTGGTATACAATCCGGCCGGCACCGATATTCAAGTGACCCACTTCGGAGTTCCCCATTTGACCTTCCGGCAAACCTACCGCTTCCCCGCTGGCGGTCAGCGTGGTGTTCGGGTATTGCTTCAAATAACGGTCATAGTTCGGTTTGTTCGCTTGAGCCACCGCATTGCCTTCGACTTTTTCGCGAAGACCGAACCCGTCCATGATGATCAGAGCTACTGGTTTGGGAGCCGTCATTTATTTCGCCCCCTCAACGAGCTGGATGTAAGAGTCCGGCTGCAGGCTGGCACCGCCGACGAGTGCGCCGTCGATGTCGCTTTGGCCCATATACTCCTTCACGTTCTCCGGTTTAACGCTGCCGCCGTATTGGATACGGATTTTCGCGGCCACATCGTTGCCGTACAAACCTTGAACCAGGCTGCGAATATAGGAAATCACTTCGTTCGCGTCTTGCGAAGTGGAGGATTTGCCTGTACCAATCGCCCAAATCGGTTCATAAGCAATAACGACTTGCGCCGCTTGCTCCGCAGTTAACCCTTTCAAAGCCGCTTCGGTTTGCACCTTCACGACTTCTTTCGTTTGGCCAGCTTCGCGCTCTTCCAGCTTCTCGCCGACGCAAGGAATCGGGGTCAACCCGTGTTTGAATGCGGCAAGGATCTTCTTATTCACGATTTCGTCGGTTTCGCCGAAATACGCCCGGCGCTCGGAGTGGCCGATGATGACATAGTCCACGCCAAGCTCTTTCAGCATGCGTCCGCTGACTTCACCGGTGAAGGCTCCTTCGTCTTCAAAATGCATGTTTTGCGCGCCGATTTTGATCGACGTGCCTTTTGCTGCTTCTACCAAAGCCGGAAGGTTGGTGAACGGCGCGCAGATAACGCTCTCTACGCCGGCAACCTCCGCTTTACCTTTAACGGCTTCGAAGAAGGTTTTGGCTTCGGAAACGGTTTTGAACATTTTCCAGTTTCCGGCGATAATAGGTGTTCTCACAGAAACCACCCACTCCTTCTTTATAGAGGTAGTTCAAAAAACGAACTTTGATCTGATAAACGGTTTACTTGTCGTTCAAAGCCACGACGCCTGGAAGCGCCTTGCCTTCCATGAATTCCAGGGAAGCCCCGCCGCCCGTGGAGATGTGGTTCATTTGCGAAGCCAGGTTGAACTTCTCAGCTGCTGCTGCAGAGTCGCCGCCGCCGATGATGGTGTAGCCTTCTGTTGTTGCGCAGGCTTCAGCCACTTCTTTCGTCCCGTTTGCGAAAATATCGATTTCGAACACGCCCATCGGCCCGTTCCAAACGACCAGCTTGGAGTTCTTGATGATTTCGGCATAAATCGCACGAGTCTTCGGCCCGATGTCCACGCCTTCCCAATCTGCAGGAATGCTGTCGATATCTACCGCTTTATGGTTAGCTGTTGCGCTGAAGTCGTCAGCGACGATGCAGTCAACCGGAAGCACGAAGTTCTTGCCCAGCTTCTTCGCTTTCTCGATGAAGCCAAGAGCTGCATCCAGTTTGCTGTCATCCAACAGCGATTGGCCGATTTCATGACCTTGCGCTTTGAAGAAGGTGTAAGCCAAGCCGCCGCCAATCAACACATTGTCCGCGATGTTGAGCAAGTTGTCGATGACGTCGATTTTGTCTTTAACCTTCGACCCGCCGATAATAGCAGTGAAAGGACGATCCGGATTCGACAGTGCTTTGCCGAGAACGGACAATTCTTTCTCCATCAGCAAGCCGGATACGGCTGGCAGGTAATGAGCGATGCCTTCCGTCGAAGCGTGCGCGCGGTGTGCTGCGCCAAACGCATCGTTGACGAACAGATCAGCCAGCTCAGCGAATTGCTTCGCGAGTTCAGGATCATTCTTCTCTTCGCCCGGGTAGAAACGTACGTTTTCAAGCACCAGTACGTCGCCGTTGTTCAAGGCATTTACTTTGGCTTTCGCGGCTTCGCCTACAGCTTCGTCAGCTTTGGCTACTTCTTTGCCGAGCAGCTCGCCCAAGCGTTTCGCTGGCAGTGTCAAACGCATGTCTTCGTTGACTTGGCCTTTTGGACGGCCCAAGTGACTCGCGAGGATGACCTTTGCGCCATTTTCGATCAAGTATTTAATCGTCGGCAACGTTTCGCGGATTCGAGTGTCATCGGTAATCTTGCCATCTTGCATCGGTACATTGAAATCTACGCGGACAAACACGCGTTTGCCGGTTACTTCCACATCACGTACACTTTTCTTATTCATCTCCACGTTCCTCCTAACGGTATGCGCGGGGAAAGATGCGCATCTACGGCTTTGATTCTGTTTTCTCTCCTAAGACGCCATGAAACTTATCTCTATTTATAAAAAAACGGTGTGTGTGTGAATGTCGTAGTTCATGCAAGAACCAAAGAGGAGTCCTTAAATTAGGTTGCTCCTCTTTGGGATGAATCGATCTTTATGGGTTACTTCTTATTTTACTTTCTTCGCGAAGTATTCCAGCGTACGAACCAACTGTGCAGTGTAGGACATTTCGTTGTCGTACCACGATACGGTTTTCACCAATTGTTTGTCGCCTACGGACAATACTTTCGTTTGCGTAGCGTCGAACAAGGAACCGTAAGTGATGCCTACGATATCCGAAGATACGATTTCGTCTTCGGTGTAACCGAAAGTTTCTGGGTCAGAAGCGGCTTTCATAGCAGCGTTCACTTCGTCAACCGTAACGGTTTTCTCAAGAACAGTTACAAGCTCAGTCAAAGAACCGGTTGGTACAGGCACACGTTGAGCTGCGCCGTCGAGTTTACCTTTCAGTTCAGGGATAACCAGGCCGATGGCTTTCGCTGCGCCAGTTGTGTTTGGAATGATGTTTGCTGCAGCTGCACGAGCACGACGGAAGTCACCTTTCGCATGCGGAGCGTCCAGCGTGTTTTGGTCGCCAGTGTAGGCATGGATTGTAGTCATCAAGCCTTCTACGATGCCGAATTTGTCATTCAGCGCTTTAGCCATAGGAGCCAAGCAGTTCGTTGTGCAAGATGCGCCGGAAATAACAGTTTCCGTGCCGTCGAGGATTTCATGGTTTACGTTGTAAACAACGGTTTTCATGTCGCCGGTAGCTGGAGCGGAGATTACAACTTTCTTCGCGCCGCCTTTCAGGTGAAGCTCAGCTTTTTCTTTCGTTGTGAAGAAGCCTGTGCACTCCAGAACGATGTCAACGCCAAGCTCGCCCCAAGGCAATTCTTCAGGGTTACGGTTAGCCAGAACCTTAACTTCTTTACCGTTTACTTTGAAGAATCCGTCATGTACTTCAACGTCGCCGTCGAAGCGGCCTTGAGTTGTATCATATTTCAACAAATGAGCCAACATTTTCGCATCTGTCAGGTCATTGATTGCTACGACTTCGATACCTTCCACGTTTTGAATGCGGCGGAATGCCAAACGTCCAATACGTCCAAACCCGTTAATCCCTACTTTTACGCTCATTGAATAGTTCCTCCCAGTGTTTGATTTTTTTTATTATTCAAGACAGGCCCGAAAAAACCCGTCATGAGTAAACCCATTTATTTCCCGGATTTCTTGCTGAGCTCACGAACGATCTCTTCCGCCGCCGCTTCATCGGTCACTAGAATATCCTCATGTCCAAATCGTAATACGGCATGGATCGCTTTCGCTTTGCTCTTGCCTCCCGCGATTCCGATCACGGTCTCTGTTCGCTTGATGTCCTCGAGACGCAGGCCTAAGGTTAGCATTTTGTGCACGACGACGCCATCTTCATTAAAGTAATAACCAAATGATTCCGCTAGCGCGCCTTCCTTGCGGATTTCCTCAGCCATGCCCGGCTCCAGCTTGCGGCGCCGCGCCATCTCCATAGCGTCTCCGATCCCGTGCACCACGATACGTGCCTGGCGGATCATGTTCACGATATCTTGAATGTTCGGATCGTGAACGAGCGACTCATAAGCTTCCTTCCCCAGCAAATCGGGAACATGCAGCAGGCGATAACCTGCACCAACCCGCTTCGCCATGCCGGAAGCGATGGTGTTCGCCTGGATTTCCAGGCTCTCGCCAAGACCTCCGCGTGCTGGTACAAACCAGCTTTGCTTCATCGTGACGTTCGGCGGTGGATTCAGCTGATCCGCGACTTCCGCCAGCGTTGTGCCGCCGGTTACCGCAACCACATCATCCCCGCACATGGCACCCATCAGTGCCTTGGCACCTGCACGCCCCAGCTCCCGTTTTACGAGCGGTGAGGTTTCGCAGTCTCCAGGTACAATCACCACTTTGCGCAGTCCATAATGCTGACGGATCGTGTCCTCCAAATTGGAGAGCCCGAACAACTCTAGCATCATCGGTTCCAAATCCTCAATCAATCGCCGTCCTGCGTCGCTGATTCTCATGCCTATATTCTCGATTTCTATCAGGCCTTGGGCCTTCATGAGATCTGTCTCGGCACGCAACACACGCTCCGTCATGTCCAGCGAATTCGCCAAGGTTCTGCGGCCAATGACTTCAGACAACATGATCTGGTGAAGTATAGTGTACCTTTTCTTGAGAATGTCCATGAGATCAGGAAGAAGCTGCTGTTGAATCTCTAATATATTTCGCATGCTTTCCACTCCTGCAAGCTTCGTCTTCTCTCTCCATCTCCTGGTCTTAAAATGTCCCGGGTTAACTTTTTAAGTCCCACTGATATTTTAACCAATATTTAGTTCGGTTGCAAGCCTGACGTCCGTATCATTTACTTTTGCCATTTTACTTATACATGGGGCCTCTAGGAGTACGTTATCGTTCCATAAAAAAGCTCCTTCCGCGAAATATAAACGATAGATGTCGTCTACTCTCGCAAAAGGAGCATGCGTGATTCACTTCAATATAATTGCCCGTTCAAGCAAGGCTTACGCTCTAGGGATACGAATGGACAACGCGCTCTTCGGTCCGAGCCGGAACCGGGCTTCTTCCGTTCCTGTCAGCTCCAACGCGACATTTCTCGTTTCTTCCCCATCATTAAACAGTACGACGCCAATTGAATCGTCCGTATTCCGGAAAGCCACGGAGCGAATCGCAGCCTCCTCTGCCTCAGCGGCAATCCGCACCGCCTGCGGCCGGATCACTTTGCTGAAATGAGCCAGCGCATAATAATCCAGCGTATACTCGAGCTCGCGGGTCTGCTGGTTCACCGTCACAATCCCGCGGCATGTGCTCTTCCCAAAGCCGGGGACGGTGGGCCCATTCTGCTCATCGAGCGCCATATTCCAAAGCACCAGCGATTGGCTGTGATGGCGCAAAATTTCAATTCCCGTCCGCATGACATTGGAGAACGCCGGTTCAAACGCCGGAATCCATTCTCCACCGGAGCCTTCGGTGAAATGAACCTCTTTTTCCGGATAAGCCTCCTTCACTTGGCTTTGCGCCGAAGTTTCCCCTCCATACCAATGCCAGGCCACGCCGTCGACCGCATCCGCCGCTTCCTTGAATACGGACAGTGGATAATCCGGACGATCCCAGTTGTGGTCATAAGCCAGGATCTTCGTGGTCAAGCCGCGTTTCGCAAAAGCCGGTTTCAAATAGTTTTTCACAAAATCGGTCTGCATCTCGGCCGTCATCAACATCCCCGGGTAATGTCCCGGCACATAAAGCGGTTCGTTCTGCGGCGTCACCGCATAAATCGATAAACCGTGCTCGGCGTAGGATTCTACATAACGAACGAAGTAGTTCGCATAGGCTTCATAATATTCCTTCTTCAGTTCCCCGCCGATCATCGAACCGCTCGTCTTCATCCAGCCCGGCGCGCTCCAGGGGGAGCCAAACAGCTTGATGGATGGATTCAAGGCCAGCGCTTCTTGTAAGAGTGGAATCACGTCGGCCTCGTCGTGGCGGATGGAGAACCGCCCCATTTCCGGGTCGGTCTCGCCCTCGGGCAAATCGTCGTAGCTATAGATGAACCGGGCATAATCCGAGGCACCCATCGGGTTGCGCAATACGGAAAGGCCAATCCCTTCTTCCGAGTCAAACAACTTCTTCATTAAGGATAAACGCTGTTCTTCGGTAAGCACTTGGTGGATCAAATAGGCTGCCGAATCGGTAAAAGAAGCCCCAAATCCGTCCATCGCCTGATAGCCCACGGTTTCATCCAATCGGACGGCAACATCCGATACTGCCGAATCCTGCGGCAGCAGCTGCTCTCTCGTTTTTTGGACGAAGAGAGAAGACTCTCCAGAGGAATAATAAAGTTCGAGCTCACGCATGATGTTCCCTCCACTTCTATATTGACGCTCAGTTTACTTGAGGCCGAGCTTATCTTTATTGGCTTTCATTTTCTCCGTACGAATCTTCACGATTTGATCCCAACCGTTGTCTTCGATGAATTTCTTATAGTTGTTCAACGTACTCTCGAATTCCCCATCGTTCTTCGCACGAATCAAGCTGACCATCGTTGTGTTCCAGGTTGTGTTGATCGCCGTCAAAGAACGAGCTTCCGGAGATCCCGCGTCCGGATTGATATTTTCAAGGATGAAGTGAGGTACCAGCTTGCCTTTGCCCCACTCTTGCATTTGCTTAATGGACTCAGGGAAAGCATCGGCGCTCAGTGCTTTATGACGATCATGGCCGAAGAACATGAATTCGCCCATGCGGTATTCTTTCTTGAACTTATCGGCATCCGTTTGTTGCAGCTCTTTAACTTCCGGCGTAAATTGAACCGTTCCATCCGCGTTCTTCGTGTAGGTCTCGCCTTCGATCCCGAAGTTCATCAGCATTTGACCTTCTTCGTCCAACAGGTACGTGAAGATTTGGAGGGCTTTCGCCGGGTCTTTGCACTGTTTCGTTATAAAGCTGATCATCCAGCCGGTGATGCCGGATTGGTTCAATTTCGGCGTGTTGCCTACCGTGCTTTGCGGTCCGTCGATGGCCAGATAAGCTTGATCCGGATGGGCGGTGGCGAAGATTTGCAGATTGCCGCCTTGCTGCGGGGTTCCGTCAAGCAGCATCGTTGCGTATTTGCCGGATTTCACTTTTTCTTCAAAGGCTGGACCGTCATCGGCGAAGCTGTCGTCGCTGATATTGCCGGCTTGATGCACTTGATTTAGCGTCTTGAGCCAAGTCAGGTAATCTTCATCAAGGTTCCGATTATAGAATTCGCCGTTCTCGGTTTCCAGCGGCACGCCAAGGAAGTCTTGGAACACGTCGCCCAGGGATCCCGTTCCTTCGCCGATCGAGTTAAATCCGAAAGGAATCAGCTCCGGGAATTGGGTTTTGATTTGCTCCATCACATTCTTGAACTCCTCGGGCGTACCAATACTTGGCTTGCCCAGCGCTTCATACACGTCCTTGCGGATCACGAAGGCGGTTTTGGCCGGAATGTTACCGCTGTCATAATCGGCTTGCGTATTGGAGTAGTTCGGGTAACCGTATGTGTTGCCGTCGGCTTGCTTAAACCAGTTGAGCGTATCTTGCGCAGCCACTTTGTTGAAATAAGGGTCGTATTTCTCCGCCAGTTCGTTCAGCGGCAATGCCCAGGAAGAAGCCTTCTGTACGACGGCGGAGTTCGAATCGAACACCGTGATCAGGTCCGGCATGTCGCTTCCCGCGAAGAAAGTGTTGAGTTTCGTATCGTCGCCAGTCACAAATTTGATGTCGATATTCAAATCTTCTTTGATTTTCTTCGTGACCACATCGTTGCCGAAGTCCGTATTCCACCAATCGGCGTTGACGTACCAAGTCAGCTGGGTTGGCTCTTCCTTCTTATCCAGCTTCCATGCCGGTGTATTGGCGTCTACCGTATAACGGTTCTCCAGGGAGACGTCCCCTTTCGCAGCCTTGGAGCCGCCGCCGGAGCCGCCGCATCCCGTAACGACCAGCGCGGCGGTCAGCAGGGCGGCGCAAGCCGTCATCCCTTTTCTAGCAAGACTCTTGTTCAACTTTAACATTCGTGTACCCTCCCTTTTTTTGTAAGCACAACTAGTTCAACACGCGGTAGCCGTCCTAATTCTAAGTTGCTGATTCGTTACTCCTTCACCGCCCCCAGCATCATGCCGGAGATAAAGTATCTTTGTAATAATGGATAAATCACAACAATCGGCAAAGTCGTAATCACAATTGTTGCGAGTTGAACTCCTTTGGTGGTCGTTTCAATCACGACGGAACCCGCGACATTCTGCATCGATTGGGTCTGGGATTGAACGATGATTTCGTACAGCTTCATTTGCAGCGGATAGAGGTATTGATCGGTGATGTACAACTTCGTCGTCATGAAGTCGTTCCACTGATTCACGCCGTTGAATAAGGCAATGGTAGCCATGGCCGGCATCGACAACGGAATAAAGATCTTCAGGAAAATTCTCCAGTCTCCGGCACCGTCAATCTTGGCCGATTCCTCCAGGGAATCCGGCACGTTCCGGAAGAAGTTCATGAGAATCACGACGTCGTAGTAGCTGAACAAAGCCGGGATGATGTACACCCAGAAGCTGTTAAGCAGACCCAGCGATTTAATGAGCAAGTACGTCGGAATCATGCCGCCCGAGAAGAACATCGTAATAACGCCCATCGTCACGTACAGCTTGCGGCCGCGCACATTGCTCTTGCTGAGGCCGTAACCGATCATCGCGCAGAAGAATACGTGGGTAACCACGCCGATGACCGTCTTCAGGACCGAGATCAGGAACGACTGCCAAATCGTATCGTCCCGAAACACCGCCTCGTAGTTCTCCAGAGAAAATTCCTTGGGCCAGAAGACGAACCCGCCTTCCGCCAGCGATCGCCCCGAACTGAAGGAAGAAACGATGACGTTCCAGAGCGGAATGACAATGATGATTGTAAATAGAATCAGGACCGTGACATTGACGGTATCAAAAATTCGGCTGTCGAGATCCTGTTTGACCGCCTTTCGATTCATGGCTGCTGCTCCTTCCTTACAGGACAGATTGATTATCGTTGAGTTTGCTGGTCACCTTATTGGCAAACACCAACAGAATGACGGAGACGATCGAAACGCCGAGACCGACGGCGGTCGCGTAGGAGAAATCCCCTTGCGTCATCCCCATCCGGTACACGTAAGAGTTGATGACCTCGGCTTTTTCCCGGTTCTGGGAGTTGATCAGCACTAAGGTCTGGTCCAGGTTGGAGCCCAGCAGGCCGCTGACGGTCAGGATCAGGTTCAAGCTGATAATCATCTTCATGTTCGGTAAGGTGATGTTCCAAATTTGCCGGAGCCGGCTCGCCCCATCGATCTTGGCCGCCTCGTAATAGGTCGGATCAATCTTGGCCATGATGGCGAGATAGAGGATCGTCCCCCAACCCGCTTCTTTCCAGACATCGGACAACACGGCGATCCACCAATATTTGCCCGGATCCAACATGATGTTCTGAGCCTTCGAAATGATTCCCAGGTCCAGCAGCAGCTGATTGAACATGCCGGTCGTCGAGAACCAAGTGATTAACATCCCGCCAAGAACGATCCAGGATAAAAAGTGCGGGAGATAGGAAATGGTCTGTACGATTTTTTTGAACCGGCCCATGCTCAGTTCGTAAATCATGATCGCCAGGATAATCGGGATCACGAACCCGATCGCCAGTTTCAGAAAGCTGATCCCCAGCGTGTTCACCACCGAATCCCAGAAGTACCGATCGCTTGCGATAATCTTGAAGTTATCCAATCCCACCCATGGGGCGGAGCTTAGCGTATCGATGACCGTGTAATTCTTAAAGGCGATGGTTAATCCGTAAATAGGGACGTAGCAAAAAATAATCATAAAAATAATCCCCGGCCAGATCATCGACTGGATTTCCCACTGCCTGCCGAAGTCGATAAAGAATTGCTTCATTCTTAATCCCACCGGTTTCTTGGCTGCCGCAGCTGACTTCGCCATTTTGCGCTCCTCTCTTTATTCCTCAGGGAGGAATAAAAACGTTTTTATTTTAATCAAAAGAATCCCTATGGTTAATCGCTTTCAAGCTGGCTCGAGCTTAGTCTCGCCTTAAACGGACATGGCTCGAGCCCCGCACGATCAGTTCACCGTCCAGTTTTTGCACCTTCCCCTGCTCTTGCTTCTTAATCATGTTCACCAAATGGTTGACGGCCAAAATCCCTTGCCGAGCAATTTGATTTCGTACGGTGGTTAGAGGCGGCGTAAAATACTGAGCGATATCGATATCGTCAAACCCGACGACGCTGATGTCCCTTGGGACTTCAAGTCCATACGAGCGCAAAGCCTTAATGCACCCGATCGCACTCAGGTCGTTGCCCGCCAGAATCGCGTCTGGTATTTTGCCCGGATGTTTGTGAACAAAAGCCCGAACCGCATTATAGGTGCTCTCTTCTTCAAAATACCCCTGCACAATGAAATCCTCGTCCACCGGCAATTGATGCTCTCGTAAAGCGGCGAGGTACCCTTCCTTCCGCTGCACGCTGTCGTACATCGTATCCACACCGGACAGGTAGGCGATTCTCTTGTGGCCCAGGCTAATCAGGTACTTAGTGGCTTCGTAAGAGGAGGCATAAGAATTGAAAATGACCGTTCCCATCGTTTCCTTCTGAATGACCCGATCGAGAAATACCGCCTTGATCTTGTCTTTCTCCATCATTGCGATATCTTGATCATCAACCCGTAATTCCTCGTAAATGATGACGCCGTCGACTCGTCGACCCATGATATTGCTAATAATGGTTTGCTTGTCGGCCGTAACCATCACGTGCAAACCGTATCCAAGCCGTTCGCTCTCACGCGCCATCGACTCGACCAGAATGTAGAAATAAGGTCCCGAGACGCTGGTCGTGAAAAAGCCGAGCATATTCGTCTTCTTCGACTTCAGCTGCTTCCCGTTTAAATTCGGAACGTAGTTCAGTTGCTTGGCAACCTTCAGCACGTGGGATTTGGTCTCCGGGTTCAGTACGTCCACGTCATTTAACGCGTTAGAAACCGTGGAGATCGAAACGCCCGCCGCTTTAGCTACATCCTTAATGGTGACTTTCCCCATCTCTCGATACACCCTATCTATAAAAACGTTTTTATATATTCATCAAGTTATCATAGAAACGCTTTCATGACAATCCTTTTTTTGGGCCTTTTTTACTTTAAGGATTTCGCCTTGCGTTTTGATTTGAAATATCATATAATAATTTTTGTTCGCTAAATTTGCGCCCGTGGTCCAATGGATATGACGTAGGCCTCCGGAGCCTGAGATCGAGGTTCGATTCCTCGCGGGCGCGCCATTCTATATTTGATTTACATGAACAAGTCCTGACTTTTAGTCGATTGGACTTTTTTTATTCTCTTGAGTTTGACTTTCTTTGACTTTCTCGATTAAATTGTTTATGATGAGATTAATCTTCTTCGTTTCCGTCAATTCTTAGATTGATTGGGGCGATTTTTGCAGACTATTCCATTGGGTGGGTCGTTCCATGCGAGCGCCCTAAATTTAAGGAGGTTTTATTGGTGAGTTATATTCCTATGGTCGTTGAACAAAGCAATCGCGGCGAGCGCGCTTACGACATTTATTCCCGTCTGCTCAAGGACCGGATCATCTTCCTGGGCTCCCAGGTGAACGATGTCGTCGCCAACTCCATCATTGCCCAGATGCTGTTTCTGGACGCGGAAGATCCAACGAAGGACATTTCCCTATACATTAACAGCCCTGGCGGTTCCATTACTGCCGGTATGGCGATTTATGATACGATGCAATTCATTAAATCCGACGTCTCCACGATTTGCGTCGGGCTCGCCGCTTCGATGGGCGCTTTCCTGCTGAACGCAGGCGCACCAGGCAAACGCTATGCGCTGCCGAACAGCGAAATCATGATCCATCAGCCGCTCGGCGGAGCCGAGGGCCAGGCAACGGATATCGAAATCCGCGCCCGCCGTATCCTCAAAATGCGTGATAAGCTAAACCAAATCCTCGCCGAACGGACCGGCCAACCGCTGGATCGGATCGAGAAGGACACCGACCGCGACTACTTCATGAGCGCGGCGGAAGCGAAGGAATACGGCTTGGTCGACAAAGTCATCGAGAAAGTGGATCCAACCGCCAAAGCCTAAGGCTTAAGACGAAAGGCTGCGCTTCGAACAGAAAGTTCTGTTCGAAGGGCGGCCTTTCTTGTTATATTTATTTTTAAATAAAGCGAGGGAAGGCACCAGCCAGCCCGGCGCTGGGCAGCCACGGTGATCGCGCGGAGGCGCCGGGGAAGCCCATGGGGCCACGTGGGGCGAGCCGAGGGCGTTGGGGAAGCCCATGAGGGCACGTGGGGCGGGCCGAGGGCGCTGGGCCGGCCGATCTTAAGCGTGAATCCTACCACCGCCCGCTCTAACGCTGATGAGAAACGTTATACTAGCGAATTCGGGGGTTTTTCTATTCTAACGACGCTGAGCGGCGCTATTTTCATCAAAAGTACCTGTTTACCGCTGTAAAATGAACAATAAGCTCTGTGGTAAGCGTTAGCCTCAGAATACCGCGATTTTGGCCCACTTAAGCTCTGTGGCAAGCGTTAGCGCTAAAGTTAGTTCAGGTGCGACGGTTGGGATGGCCATTTAGTTGTGTCATTGGACGGCTTGGGATGGTTAGGTGTGACTTGGCTTGGTTAATCGACGGATAATTAAAGGAGTGAATCGGGAGATGAAACAATCCGCAAGGAAGAAGCTGTATGAAGTAAGCCGTACGTTGGCGAATGTCGCCATGGGTAAAGCGAAGGCCGATTTGGTCGTTAAGGGCGGTACGTTGGTCAATGTCTACACCGGGGAGCTGTTGCCGCAGACGGACGTCGCCGTTGCCGAAGGGCGAATCGCCTTCGTGGGGAACGCCGAGCACACGTTCGGCGAGGACACCGTCGTGATCGACGCGGCGGGACGCCACATTGTTCCCGGGCTTCTGGACGGGCATATGCACGTTGAGAGCACCATGCTGTCGGTGGCCGAGTTCGCCAAGGCGGCGCTGGCCAAAGGGACGACCGGCATCTTTATGGATCCGCACGAAATCGCCAACGTGTTTGGCGCGGAGGGCGTGCGCTGGATGCACGAGGAAGGTCAAGTCCTGCCGCTTAAGGTCTATACCACGTTTCCTTCCTGCGTGCCGGCCACCGATCATTTGGAGGATGCTGGAGCATCGCTGAACACGGACGATATTGCCGAAGGGATGACCTGGGACGGGGTCGAAGGATTGGGCGAAGTCATGAACTTCCCCGGCGTCGTGTTTGGAGATCCGAAAATGCACGGCGAGATCCAAGCTACGATGGAGGCGGGAAAAACGGTAACCGGGCATTTTCCGAGCGATGACGAGCGGATGCTCCAGGCTTACACCGCATCGGGCGTTACCTCCTGTCACGAGACGGTGACCCGGGAGCAAGGGCTGGCCAAGCTGCGTATCGGCATGCACCTGATGATCCGCGAGGGCTCGGCTTGGCATGACGTTAAAGAAGTGATCAAGGTAGTCACCGAAGATAAGGTGAACCCTTCGAACATCCTGCTGGTCACCGACGACGTGTATCCGCAGACGTTGATCGAGCAAGGCCACATGAACCATGTCGTGCGCCGAGCCATCGAAGAAGGCGTCGATCCGGTCACCGCGATTCAGATGGGAACCATCAATACGGCGCGGTACTTCAAGGTCGACGGCGACTTGGGCGGGATCGCGCCGGGTAAATGCGCGGACCTGCTGCTGATCGGCGATCTGCGGCGGATGGAGCCGTCGACGGTTATCACCGACGGCAAGGTCGCCTACGACGACGGACAGCTCCGCGTTCCGTTCCCGGCGTACCCGTATCCGCCGCAGGCGCGTGCCTCGGTGAAATTGGCGCGTCCGCTGACCGCCGCCGATTTCCTCTACCGCAGCGCCAGCGGCAAAGAGCAAACGACGATCCACGTCATTGACGTGATCGAGAACAGCGCCCGCACGGCGAAGGGGACGGCAACCGTCAAGGTTGACGGGGACGGAATCGTGCGGCTGGCCGCCGAGCAGGATATCACGACGCTCGCTTGCATCGACCGTCATCGCGGGTCCGGCGAGCTGTCGCTCGCCTTCGCGCGGGGCTTCGGCCTGAAGCAAGGGGCCGTAGCTTCCACGGTCGCGCATGACAGCCACAACCTGCTCGTCATGGGTACGAATCCCGAGGACATGGCATTCGCGGCAAACGAGCTGGCGAAGTTGGGCGGCGGCATGATTGCCGTGCTGGACGGCCAGGTGCTCGCAGCGGTGCCGATGGCTATCGCCGGCCTGATGTCCGATCAGCCGCTGGAGACCGTCGTCACCCAAGTGAAGGGTCTGGAGGCGGCCTGGAAGCAACTCGGCTGCCAGTTGAACGCACCGTTCATGACGTTTTCGCTGATCGCCTTGCCAGTCATTCCCGAGCTGCGTATCACCAACCGCGGCCTGGCCGAAGTGAACGAGTTCAAGCTCGTTCCGGTGGAAATCGATTAGCACCGGTTAAAGCCGCGAACCATACGTACCCAACCCTAAATAAACCCGCCAGAGGTTTCCTTCTGGCGGGTTTTTAGCATGACCCTTACAATGATCCGTGGAGCACGTTGCATGACCGGCCTATCGAGATCATACTGCCGCAGATTAGCGCAGCACCCCAACCGACTCACGACACACGAGTCGCGTGTCCAGCAGCACCAGCTCCCCGCCGGTCGCGTGTGCCTCAATCAGCTCGAGGATCTTGCACGCGCCCATCCGGCTGAGCTGCTCGATCGGCCGTTGCACCGTGGTGAGCGGCGGATTCGTGTAATGCGAGAAGCCGATGTCGTCAAAGCCGACGATCGAGACGTCCGCAGGAATCTGCAATCCCGCCTCTGCGGCCGCCTTCATCGCGCCAATCGCCATATCGTCGTTGCAGCAGAACACCGCTGTCGGCCGTTCCTCCAGCGACAGCGCCATAAGCCTCCCCATCGCCAAATACCCGCTCTCCACGTCGTAGCGGCCCTCCACCATCCATTCCCTCCTGACCTCCAGGCCAGCGGACGTCATGGCTTCTAGATACCCCTCCTTGCGCTCCTGCGTCGACTTGTAGCCGGCGATCCCTTCCACCAGAGCGATGCATGTATGGCCCGAGTCGACTAAATGGCGTGTCATCGCGTAGGCACCCTCCCGGTCGTTGGACACAAAATTGATCATGCCAGGATCGCCTACATTCCGATTCAACACAACCAGTGGAATCCCCTGCTCCCGTACATGGCGGATAAACGCATCATCAAGTTCGCTTTGGCTCATCAGCAGAATGCCGTCAAACCGACGGCGATGAATCGAACTGAAATCCTCGAAATCATCGATCCCTCGGAGAAACAAATTATACTGGACGCCAACCTCCTGACCCACACCGCGGATGGCCTCCGCGAGGAAGCTGGAGGACGTCCCCTGGACCATGCTCGTAAAAAACAACCCGATCGTATGGGAGCGCTGCAACACCAAACTCTTCGCGTTATAATTCGGCACGTAATGCAGCTGCTCGGCAATCTCTAGGATCTTGCGTTTGGTCTCCTCCTTGATGAGCGGACTGTTGTTCAGCGCCCGGGAAACCGTCATATGCGAGACGTTCGCCGCCCGGGCGATGTCTTTAATCGTAGCGGACATGAAGCAGCGTCAATCCTTTCTATTGTTCCGGAAAAGCAAAATATCGCTTGGCATTGCCATAGCAAATGTCGGTAACGATCCGTCCCAGCAATTCGAAGTCCTCCGGTGCCTCACCGCGATCGACCCAATCGCCGAGCACATCGCAAAGCAAGCGACGGAAATACTCGTGCCGTGTATACGATAGGAAGCTGCGCGAGTCCGTCAGCATCCCGAGGAATTGCGACAACACGCCAAAGTTGGCCAGCGTACGCATTTGCTGAGTCATCCCGTCCTTGTTATCGTTAAACCACCAAGCGGTACCGAACTGGATCTTGCCCGGCACGCCGCCACCCTGGAAGCTGCCCATGATACTGGCAAGGGCCCAGTAATCATTTGGGTTCAGCGAATACAGGATCGTCTTCGGCAACCCGCCATCCTGCTCCAGGGCGTCGAGCAGCCCAGCCAGCGCTTCGGCCAGCGGCCCATCGTTAATCGCGTCGTAGCCCGTATCGGGGCCCAGCCGCTTGAACATCGCCGTGTTCGTGTTCCGCAGCGCATGGATATGCAGCTGCATCGCCCACCCGCGCGCAGCGTATTCCTTGCCAAGGAAGCGCATCGTATACGATTTGTATTTCCGTTCTTCCACCGGAGTCACGGAGCCCTTGCTCAACGCCTTGGCGAAAATCGCCTCCACTTCCTTCAGCGTCGTCTCGCGATACTCCAGCGTATCTAGCGCATGATCGGACACACGACCGCCGATTTCATGGAAGAAGTCGATCCGCTCGCGCAACGCGTCTATTAACGCCCCGTAATTCGGGATCGGCTTGCCCGTCGTCGCCTCCAGCTTCGCCAACCAAGGTTTAAACGTATCGCGGTTGATCTCTAAGAACTTGTCGGGGCGGAAGCTTGGCAGAACTGCGGTGTCGAAGCCCTCCAGTTCCTTGATCTTCAAATGATATTCAAGTGAATCCGCCGGATCGTCGGTGGTACAAACCACGTTGACCTTGGACTTCGTAATCAGATCGCGTGCGCCAAACCCTTCGCTTTGCAGCTTGGCATTTGCTTTATCCCAGATAGCCGAGGCACTCTGCTCGTTGAGCAGCTCCTGAATCCCGAAGAACCTTTGCAGCTCCAGGTGCGTCCAATGGTACAACGGATTACCCAGCAGCTGCGGCACAACCTTGGCCCAAGCAAGGAACTTGTCATAGTCATCTGCCCCGCCGGTAATGAGCTCCTCGTCGACTCCACAAGCCCGCATCACCCGCCACTTGTAATGATCGCCGCCCAGCCAGGCTTCCGTCAGGTTGCGGAACGTCTTGTTCTCGTAGATCTCCTGCGGGCTCAAATGGCAGTGGTAGTCGATGATCGGCAGATCCTTCGCATATTGATGGTACAGCACCTCCGCCGTATCGCTGTTCAACAGAAAATTTTTCCCCAAAAACTTCTTCGCCATATTCCCATTCTCCCTTCAATTGGATCGTTGCCTCTCCTATTGTTCACGTTAACATCATTATGCTGATTCCATTGTAACCGTTTCCGGGTAAAACGCAAGGAGATTTATAGGTGCTGGGAAGACGTTGTCAATAACCTCCGTGTGTGTGCAACATCGAGGGGATTACTGTTGGATTTCCTGCAACATACTTGACCCGAATGGGCCTAGCTCGTTCCGACCTGCTGCCGCAATGATGTTGCACTTTGTACAACGATGGGGTCTTGAACGCCCTGAACCCAACGAATTTGTTATACAAAATGCAGGATCTGCCCTCGCCTCGCCCCATACAAAAACCGCCCTCCCGGCAGCATCCAGCCGAAGAAGACGGTAAAGGAATCAAACGCCTTAACGCGTTTTGAAATCAAACGGGTTCGTTCCCGGCGGCAACAGCTGGGCGAACGGAAAGTGGAATTCCGGGAAGCCAAACACATAAGGCAGATAGTCATACAGCTGGAAGAAGATCGTGACGCCGTCATCCTGCACAAAATACGAAGGATTCGGGCCGATCGTCTTGAAGTTGCCGAAATACCCGTCGGTTTCCTGCAGCTTCTTGGCAATGGCCGGGTCAACGATACTGCGGTAATTCGGGTTCGCCCGGAGCAGCTCGTCCAGCGTCAGCAGCTTTCCGTTATCCAATCGGAACGTCAGACCCTCCCGCACGGTAATTCCATGCGCACCGCCGGTGTAAGAGTACAGATCCTCGTAAAGACTTAGCACCCCGTCGCGATTGTAGGTCACCTTGTAGACGCCGACATATTCGTAAGGGTTCCCGCTGGGCGTCGTCGGCTGTCCCGCTTTCGCTTCCTTCAGCGCATTTGCCACAAACGTTTCCGCCTTCTCTTTGAGCAGCTTATTCATCCTCTTCTGGACCGATTTGTTCTTCAACCCGCTGATTTGCGGATAATCGACTTTAATCGAGGCTTCGGGGATTTTCTTCTCGATCGTATGGTTCGTGATCTTGACGCCCTGCTGCTCCTGCTGGAGTGTCGGCTTCGCCGCCCCCATCTCCCCGCTAAGCTCTACCGGCGACTGCGGCGCAGCTTCCGTCGGAACGACAGCCACACCGGAAACCATCAGCCCTGCGGTCATCAGCGATGTCATCATTTTTACCGCGTTACGCTTCATTGGATATCGCCACCCTCTTCAAGTTAATACCTAAATTATGACCCTGGTGGCAATATTTCATGTACGCAAAAAGCGCCAGCACGCCTTCCCTAATGGGAAGCGCCTGGCGCTTTTCAGAGATGACATTGTAAAAATCCTACCGTCCGCTCTTCAATTCGGTCCAGAAGCGGTCATACAGCTGCAGCTTGTCGCCCACGTCGCCAAGCCATTCGGTACGGGACAATTCGTCCTCGGACAGATTAATCATTTTGTCGTTCCGATACTCTTCGCTGTGGAACTCCGTCGCTTTGGTATTCGGATCGCTGTAGCCAATGGATTCGTAGTTCTTCGCGCTCACTTCCGGATCGAGCATGAAGTTGATGAATTTCTCGGCTAGTTCTTTATGCTTCGAATCCTTCGGAATCGCATAGTTGTCCGACCAGATGGTGCCGCCTTCCTTCGGAACGACATAAGCCACGTCCGGATTGTCCTGTGCGATGTAGGAGGCATCGCCCGACCAGACGGTGGCGATCCAGCCTTCCTCTTGAATCATTTTTTGCTTAATATTATCGGTATCAAAAGCCAAAACGCTCGGCAGCAAATTCTTCAGATCCTCCACGGCAGCCGTGATCTCGCCTTCATCGGTGGAGCTGTTGGAGCGTCCGGCCTTCTTCAATGCCATGCCGATCACCTCGCGGTTATCGTCAAGCAAGATGACCTTCCCCTTGTACTCGGGATTCCACAGGTCCTCCCAGCTGTCGATCTCGTCTTTAACGTATTTCGTGTTGTAGGCGATCCCCGTTACCCCTGAGGTGTATACGACCGAGTATTTGTTCCCTGGATCGTATGCTGGGTCTTTATAGGCGTCGGATACATTAGCGAAGTTCGGAATATTGTTCATGTCCAGCGGCGCCAACAGGTCTTGCTTGATCATCGTAGCCACCATGTAATCCGACGGTTGAATCAGGTCATAACCGCCGCCGCCCGCCTTGATTTTGGCCAGCAGGTCTTCATTGTTCGCAAACACGTCATAATTGATCTTCACGTCAAACTCTTGTTCGAATTGCTTCAGCACTTCCTCGTCAAAATTGTCGGCCCAGCTGTAAATGTTCAACGTCTCCTTCGAAGATCCGCAGCCGGACAGCAACCCGATAAGCATCAATCCTGCTAGTACGAGGCTAGCCCATTTCTTGTTTTTTATGTTCAATTCCCAATCTCCCTTCTGTTTCGTCGTACCGAATATAAGAATCCTCCTAGAACGGAAGCACGGATTGTTTCTTCTGGCCCTTGCCACGATTCAGCACAAATTGCGCCAGGAAAATCAAGGTCACCGTTACCAGGATCAAAATCGTACATAATGCGTTAATTTCCGGGGAAATACCCCGTTTGACTTGTCCATAGATGTAAATCGGCAGCGTGGTCGAATTCGGCCCGCTGACAAAGAAGCTCACCATGAAGTCGTCCAGCGATAGCGTAAACGCGATCAACGCCCCGGAGATGATACCTGGAGCGATTTGCGGCAAGGTCACGTGTCGGAACGTTTGCCACGAGCTTGCTCCCAAATCCTGTGCCGCCTCCTCCAATTGCCCTCCCATGCCGGACAGACGGGTGGTGACAACTACGTAGACGTAGGACAAGCTGAACGTAATATGCGCGATGATAATCGTCATTTTGCCTAGCGGCATATTCAATTGATTGAACAAGACCAACAAGGATAAGCCCATAATGATGTCCGGGATAATAATCGGCAGATACAACAGGCCGCCCATTCCCGCCTTAAAGCGGCGACCCAGCTTCCGCATCGCCAGCGCCGCCAGCGTGCCAAGCACCGTTGAAATTACTGTCGAGACAACTGCCACGGTCAAGCTGTTGGCCAGCGCCTCCATGACATGGCGGTTATCGAACAACGAAATATACCAATCGAATGTAAACCCGCTCCAATCCGCCGCCAACCTAGAGCTGTTAAACGAATAAGCGACGATAAACAGGATTGGCACATAGATAAATATCATCATCACCAGCGAATGAACACCCAGCAGCGGATGGCTTTTGGTTTTCATGAACGCACCTCCCGCACCTTTTGATATCGCGAGGTCATCGCCCGATTAAACAGCGCAATCAGAATCAACGACGTGATCACGAAGATCACCGACAGCGCCGAACCAAACGGCCAGTTGCGGGCTCCTAGGAACTGGCTCTGGATAATGTTGCTGATCATAGCCGATTTGGCCCCGCCCAGGATATCGGTCACGACAAACATCCCCGTCGTCGATACGTACACCAGCACCGAACCGGTCATAATCCCGGACTTGGTTTGCGGCAGCGTAATGTGCCAGAACGATCTCCAGCGCGTTGCTCCAAGATCGCTGGCTGCCTCCAGCAACTTCTTGTCCATTTGCTCCAGCGCCACATAAATTGGCAGCACCATAAACGGAATAAACGTATACACCATGCCGAGCAACACAGCCCCTTTGGTGTACAGCATCTGCAGCGGCTCGGAGATCAGCCCGATGCCAAGTAGGAGCTCGTTGACAATCCCTTGCGTACGCAGCAGCAGCACCCAGGCATAAGTGCGGATCAGGAAGTTAATCCAGAACGGCACGGTAATAAGCACCAGGCCCCAGGTTTGCATTCTCGGGCCGGCATTCGCGATATAGTAGGCCAAAGGGTAGCTGAGCAGTAGGCATAATGCAGTCGTCAATACGGATAACAGAATCGTGTCCCAATAAATCCCCAAATATAACGGGTCGAAAAATAACGCATAGGCATCCAGATTAAAATCCAGCACGACATTGCCAAGATCGTCGCGCCCCATAAAGGAGATCCCCACCACGATCAGCATCGGCACGACCAGGAACAGGCATAACCACAGGAGCACCGGCAGCATGCTCAAGCCAGATTTCTTCATGATCCGATGACCACCTCGTCTTCTGGCTTCCAATCCACCCCAACCGTCTCTCCGATTTGCCACGTGCGCTCATCGTTTACGTCGAGCACCACCGAGACGGTCATCGGTTCGTTGTCGAGCTGGACAATCAGCTTGTGAACCCCGCCGAGATACAGCACGTCTTGCAGCTCGCCGCTTCGCTTGGATTCGCCGTTCTCACCGCCCCGCACGGCCTTCAGCTTCTCCGGCCGCACGGCGAACAACCGCCCGTCCCGGGAGAAGATGTTATTCTCGCCAACGAAGGTGGCCGAAAACAACGTGGCCGGCTGTGCGTAAATTTCCCGCGGCGTGCCGATCTGTTCCACCTGACCGCTGTTCATGACCACGATGCGATCGGACATCATCATCGCTTCTTCCTGGTCATGCGTCACGTACACAAACGTGATGCCGAGACTGCGCTGCAGCTGCTTGAGCTCGCCTTGCAGGCTCTTGCGCAGCTGTAGGTCCAACGCACCTAACGGCTCATCCAACAGCAGCACCCGAGGCTTGTTGGCAATCGCCCGCGCGATAGCCACCCGCTGCTGCTGCCCGCCGGACAGCTGATGCGGGTAACGCTTGGTGAGCGCGGTCAGTTGCGTCATCTCGACCGCCTCCCGCACGCGTTCCTGCTGCTGCTTGGCTGGCATCTTCTTCATCTTAAGCCCGAAGGCGACATTCTCTTCCACTGTCATATGAGGAAACAAAGCATAATGTTGAAAAACAAGGTTCAAATCCCGGCGATTTGGTGGCAAATTCGTCAGGTCCTGTCCGTCGAGCAGGATTTTTCCAGCGGATGGTTGCTCGAACCCGGCGATCATGCGCAAAATCGTCGTCTTGCCGCAGCCGCTCGGGCCCAGCAAGGTGAGGAATTCCCCTTCCTTAATCGTGAGCGTTAGCGGATGCAAGGCGACCTGTCCCGCAAAGCGTTTCTCCACCGCGGCCAGTTCTATCATCTTTGCATCAACTCCTTCAATGTAGGCTTGTCTTCCTAAGAAAAAAAAGCCATATCCATTGGTATGGCTTAACGGGTCCTAGATCATTTTTTCGCATATTCACTATACCTTGTTTTGACGCGGGTTACAATAGTTTTTGTTGGGTACCAAGGGAGTCAAATCAAAACCGCCCCCGATCGAAATCGGGGGCGGTTCCTATTGCTCGGTTTATTTCAGTTCGTACATCACGGTCAATGTCGTTTGCAAGTCGATTTCGCCCGGTTCCACCGGCGTGCTAGCTGCGGAATCGGCCGCGGCCATTTCCATCATCTTATAATTCTGCGTGAAGATTGGCGTGCTAGCATTAGCCTGGCTGATGCTCAGTACGATGCCCACCTGGCGGTTCGCTGCCTTAGCGATCGACGCCGCTTTCTTGTTGGCGTCATTCATCGCCTTTTGGATCACTTGATCCTGATATTGATCCGGATTTTCGGTACTGAAGCGAATATTGTCGATCCGGTTGGCTCCCGCCGCCGATGCCGCATCGAGCAACTGTCCAACCTTCGCCAAATCGCGGTAGGTCACTTCAAGCGAATGCTGAGCGGAATACCCCTTAATTTGCTGGCCTTCCTTATCGCTGTACGTATAATTCGGCTGTACGTAAAATTGGCCGGTTTGGATATCCTTATCGGCAATTCCCCATGTCTCTTTCAACAGCTTGGTCAGTGCAGCAACCTTGGTCGCATTGGCGCTTTGGGCTTCCTTCGCCGTCTTGGCTTCCGTCACTACACCAATCGATAGATACGCTACATCCGGCTTCACGGATAACTCGCCACTGCCCACAACCGTAACCACATTCTTCTGCATCTCGCCATCCGCATAGACCGGCGTCGGCGCATTCAGGGTACCGCTTACAAACATTCCTCCAGCAATCAGTGTCCCCGCAACCAGCAGCGATGCCGCAGGCTTCATCCATGTTCTCATGTTCATGACCTCCATTTATTTGATAGACATTGGTAATTTACCCTTCTAAACGCAAACCGCGTACAAATGTTGCAGTTCACGCAAAAAAAGGATGATTCCGCAGTAAATCCACGGAAACATCCCCTTGTTCCGAATGGCAAAACCAGTGTTTACTGGTTCTCCAACTCCTCTTTGCTGACCAAATTGATTAAAGCGTTTGCAGCCTGCTCAGCATCCGCACCTTCCGCGCTGATGAAAATCTCAGTACCGGTACTGATCGCGAGGCTCATAATCCCCATAATGCTCTTGGCATTGACTTTTTTATCGTCTTTCTCAACGAAAATCTCGGAAGAATATTTATTCGCTTCCTGAACGAAAAGCGCAGCCGGCCGGGCATGCAGCCCCGTCTTCAGACGAACGGTAACCGGGTGTTTAACCATGAAAACTTACCCCCTATACGAATTCAATCCACATCATCATATTCGTAGACATTATAATTTCTATCATTATAGCATACGGAGTACGTAAGACACTAGCAGCAAAACCTTTTTAGCTCCCGCGAATTTTTTCGGCAAGCTCGTCGATTTTGCGCAGCCGGTGGTTCACTCCCGATTTGCTAACCGTTCCTTTGAGCAGCTCGCCCACTTCTTTCAGGTTCATATCGGGGTGGGCCAAGCGGACCTCGGCAACTTCTCGCAGCTTCTCCGGCAAATTCTCCAAACCCATTTCCTTCTGAAGCAGCTTGATGTTGTCGATCTGCCGAACGGCAGCGCCGATCGTTTTGTTCAAATTAGCGGTCTCGCAATTCACGATGCGATTCACGGAATTCCGCATGTCACGCATGATCCGCACGTCCTCGAATTTGAACAACGCCTGATGTGCGCCGATGATGCTGAGGAGCTCGATGATTTTTTCGCCTTCTTTGATGTAGAAAATAAACCCTTTCTTCCGTTCGATGCAGCGTGCGTTCAGATGAAACTCATTCGCCAAATCGACTAGCGCCTTGCAGTGCTCCTCGTACATCGAGGCAATCTCCAGGTGGTAAGAAGAACCCTCCGGATTGTTGACCGAACCTCCGGCCATGAATGCCCCGCGCAGATAAGCCCGTTTACAACAGTTTTTCCGGGTGAGCTCCGGATTAATCCCCGAGTTGAAAATAAACCCTTCGGAGACGATTTTCAACTCCCGTAAAATCTCCTCAACCCGGGCCGGAATGCGGACGATGTAGACGTTGTTTTTCTTGAGGCGCATCTTTTTCCGGACCAGTAGCTCCGTATGAATTTGGAAATGCTTCTTCAGCAAGGAGTAGATCCGCCTTGCGATCGCGGCGTTTTCGGTGGAGATATCCAAAATGATCTTTTTGTTCGAAACCTGCACCGATCCGTTCATCCGGATCAAGGCGGATAATTCGGCCTGCTCGCAGCAGTCCGAGGCTTCGACCATCGTCAGCTCTTTTTTGGTTTGCGCCGCAAATGACAAGGGACTCACCTCTTTCGTAAAATCCAGTTATCAACCAGTTGGTAAATATGATGGCTTAATTTATCAGCGTCATGCCGCAGGTATCTTCGGAACAACACCAACGTATCGGCGATGACCTTGTACCCTTGACCCGTCACGTTATCCCAGTCTACCTGGACGGGCTTAGCACCTTTCTCTGCGTAGAAATCCTGAACCTGCGGCGGAATTTCGCCGTCATTCACGATCACGTAGTCGAACAAATGCTTGCCGACATGGTTATACACTGCCTGCAAATGGTCGCTGACCGTGTAATCGTCCGTCTCGCCCGGTTGGGTCATGACGTTGCATATGAATATTTTGATCGCAGAAGTATTCTCCAATACGGCCTCCGCCAGCTTCGGTACGAGTAAGTTAGGAATGATGCTGGTATACAAGCTGCCCGGTCCGATCAGAATCGCGTCGGCCTCCCGGATCGCCTCAACGGCCTCCGGCAACGGCTCGACTTCCTCCGGTTCAAGGAAGATGCGCTTGATTCGGCCCCGCACTTCGGGAATCTTCGATTCCCCGGTCACGATCGTGCCGTCTTCCATCTCCGCATGCAGCACCACCGCCTGACCGGCAGCGGGCAGTACGCGCCCACGCACGGCAAAGACACGGCTGAGCTCGCGAACGGCCGTCACAAAATCGCCGGAAATGTCTGTAATCGCGGCCAAAATCAAATTGCCCAAACTATGGCCGGCCAGCCCCGAACCCGAGGCAAACCGGTAGTTCAACATATCCGACAGCAGCGGCTCGACGTCGGCCAGCGCGGTTAATACGTTTCGGATATCGCCGGGTGGCGGCATTTGCAGTTCGTTGCGCAAAATCCCGGAGCTGCCCCCATCGTCGGCTACGGTTACGATAGCCGTGATATCGAGCGGTTTCTCTTTCAACCCGCGAAGCATGACAGACAATCCGGTGCCTCCGCCCATCACGACGATCCGCGGAACTCTGTTCTCCTTAGCCCGATGTATCACTTGGTTCACCTCTTAATGAGGGTTCAAAGGAGATCGGATTCTCCTTCTGAATAGCCTCTATACTTGCAGGGGAGCTAGATTAACGGTCTCGGCCCTCGTCGCGATGACTCACGCGAACCGTTTCCGTTTCGCTGACGCCGAGCATCCGACCGAGGTATTCGGCAATCGCAACCGAGCGGTGTTTCCCGCCGGTGCAGCCGATCCCGATGATCACCTGGCTTTTCCCCTCTTTATGGTACTGCGGCAACAGAAAATGCAGCATATCCAGCAGTTTGGCCAGGAACGTTTGGGTCTCCGGCCACTTCATAACATATTCATATACATCGCTGTCTTGTCCCGTGTGCGGACGAAGCTGCTCGATATAATGCGGATTCGGCAAGAAGCGAACGTCGAACACCAGGTCAGCGTCGATTGGGATGCCGTATTTGAATCCGAACGAAGTAATATTTACCGATAAATTGCTGCTCTCCAGATGTGAGAAGCGGGAAATGATCTTCTCCTTGAGCTGCGCCGGCTTCATGTTGCTGGTATCAATCACCTGGGTTGCCGACATCCGCAATTCATCCAGCATTTTACGCTCCAGCCGAATGCCGTCGAGCGGCATGCCTTCTGGGGCTAGCGGATGACGGCGGCGGCTTTCCTTATACCGCTGTACAAGAATCGAGTCGGTGGCATCGAGGAACAGGATTTCACACTTGATGGTGAAATGTTCCTTAATAAAGCTAAGCGACTCCGACAGCGCCGTGAAGAATTCCCGGCCGCGCAAGTCGATGACGAGCGCGACCTTGGCGATTTTCCCTTTGGACTGCTCAATCAATTCGGCGAATTTGGGAATCAGCACCGGAGGCAAATTATCCACGCAAAAAAATCCGAGATCTTCCAGACTCCGTACGGCTAGCGATTTACCTGCCCCCGACATGCCCGTGATAATGATCAGATTGGCGACCGAACCTGTTTCCTTCTCCGGCATTGTTGTCCCTCCTCGCAAACTTCTCCTTGTCCCATGTTCTTTTTTTCTCCTTAGCGAACCATTAGCCAGGCCTGCTTGAACGTCACTGATCCTAACGGACCGTAATGACCTTATTGGCCGATTTTCCGGCGGTTTTCCGCTGTAACGGACCTTAGAGACCTTATTGGGCTCGTAGGTCGGCCATTTCGCTGCATTTGCCTGAAATAGGGTACCCTCGGTCCGTTAGAATCCGCAGTGGGTCTGCAACGGACGAATAGCGTCTCTGGTGTCCGTTAGCCTGCAGGCATACACCGCACTGACTCAGCTTCGTGATGGAAAGACGACTTTTTGAACTTCCTTAATAATTAGGAGCGGAGGAAGAGGCCGGCGGCACCAACCATCCCCGCATCATTGCCCAGCGTAGCCGGTACGATTTGCATGCCTCTTTGCACCGGCTCCGGCGTCAATTTGGCGAATACGCTGCGGACTTCGTTAAACAGAATGTCGCCTGCTTTGGATACCCCTCCACCGACGATAAACAGTTCTGGATTCAGAACGACCGCAACCGCCGCCATCGATTTGCCCAGATAATAGGCCGCACGGTTCACGATACGGATCGCCGCCTCGTCACCGGCTTTAGCCGCATCAAAGACGTCCTTGGCCATAATGTTCTCCACATGCGACAGCGACGTCCGGTCCCCGCGTGCCACGGCATCCTTAGCCATACGGATAATGCCCGTAGCCGAAGAGACGGTCTCCAGGCAGCCCATTTGTCCGCAGCCGCAGCCGATCGCTTCCAGGTCCGGAACGACGGACATATGCCCAAGCTCGCCGGCCATCCCGGAGAACCCTTGATAAATTTTACCGTTCATGATGATGCCGCCGCCAACGCCAGTGCCCAGCGTGTAGCATACGCAGTTCTCGATTCCTTTGCCGGCTCCGCCCCAGGCTTCGCCCAGCGCCGCCACATTGGCATCGTTGTCTATTTTGATCGGCTTGCCCAGTCGCTGTTCCAAAATCTCACGAATCGGGAAATCCTTCAAACCTACATTCGGCGCCAAAATAATAATCCCCTCGCGGACATTCGTAAACCCAGCCACGCCAGCGCCTACCCCCGCGACCTGCTCCCAGGCGAACGGCGATTCTTCCACGACGCGCCGGACGTACTTCTCGATGTTCGCGACGATCGTATCCGCGCCCTTATCGACTTCGGTTGGGCCTTCATACGTATGAAGAAGTTGACCTTCTTCATTGCAAATGCCAACCTTGACTGCCGTACCGCCCAAGTCAACGCCAATGTAGATTTTTTCAGACATTTTCACAAGCCACCTTTTTCTTAAATAATAGATAATTTACGTGTCCATACGTGCAAAAAGGCCATTCTCTATCCATCACCACGCTGACCGCGCCATGACTGAAAACGCCTTCGCAAGTAGTTTACTCCTACGTACCAACTATAAGCGAACCCTTCGGTTCGGTCAAGAGAAGGGGGGAAACGGCAATCCCAGTAACGATAAGGGATTTTGCGTAAATGACGTAGATCACAGACAGGTGGATGCGACCCCAAAACCCACTAATTCCCTTTGACCTCGTCACCTCAACAATGCCCATAAAAAAACCGGCATTCGCAATACGAATGCCGGGGGTATGTCGCGTGACGTGCGGATTTAGGATAAAATCCGTTTTTGCCCTTCCAACTCACGAATGGGAGCGATATTCTGCGTGAATTCTAGCGTTCCCAAATAACGGCCATCTTCGCTGCGAACGGCAAAATAGCGGATGTAAACGAATTTGTCCTTGATCGGAATCCAGAAATCCTCGGCATCCTTCCGCCCTGCTTTGAAATCCTCCAACAATTGGTTGACGACATGGACGCTTTGCGGCGGATGGCAATTTTGCACGGTTCGACCAATGACCGCCTTCGTCCGGGCAAATATCCGTTCCTTACCGTGAGAGAAATAACGGACGACATCGTTCTCGTCAATAAACGTCAAATCGACCGGGAGATGGTTCATCACCGCCTCCAGCTGCTCCATCGACAGAATGCCGGTTTCGAATTTGACGAAGCCCTGCGGGACTGCCGTCCCCTCTGGGGCGGTTCCCCCGGCTTCGGCCGCAGTTGCTCCCGATTCGCCGTCTGAAAGCTGAAGCGGCACACGCTCCGGAATCCATTCGTGCTCCGGTGCCGTCAAGCAGAAGCCAATTTGTTCGCTTTCCCTGGCGATGCTGACCCATTCGTCTTCCGTTAACTTCTCAAGGGCCATCGGCAGCAAAATATTCTCTTCTTTAAAGATCATTTCGTTGACTTCCTTAATGATCCGTTCGAGATCCAGGAGGATCGTCTCCTGATCTGCGCTGCCGTTCGCCAGCTTGCCCTTTGTTTCCTTAATCATCATGCGAATTCCGTCATCAATTCCCCACATCACCTTCGTCGGTCCGTAGACGCCGTACTTCTCCAAATACGGGAACAGCAGGTTTTCTTTGCGGCTGTAGTGCTTATCCAGGTCCAGAAGCAGGCTTAAATCCTCCAACAGCTTGAATACCAGCTCCTCGCCGGCTTCCCTCCGGTACTTGTCGAGATGCAGCCGCAGCTTGAAATTGACCAGTCGCTCGATCTCTCGGTTTTCCTGCTTAAAGGTGTGCACCGGATGGCCTGGCTGTTCCTCCGGCTTGGACGAGCGGTGAATATCTTCAATCGAGCCCTTAAATATCGCCGTATGGACCGAGCACAACCGCTGCACCTCCTCAACGGGGATGCCTTCCTCTTCCATCAGCGCATGCTCCATCGCGGAGATTTCCGATACGGTCACGTCGCCGACCGCCGCTTCAAACCGCGCCTTTACTTCGTCTACGCTCTTGCCCTGATGCAGCTCTTTAATGATTTCTTTCAGCAGTTGCTGACGCCGGTTCAGTTCCGGAGCGCCAAACTCCCGATTATTGATCAATTCACTCATGGTCCAGTCCCTCCTTATAGGGTTTAACTTCTGTCTCTTCCGACTCTCTCGCTGATAACCATTCTCAAGAACAAGGTAGCACAGGGAAAATCGCCGACTTGTGATTGCAATCACAAATATTCCGAGCGAATCATGGCTCCTCCCGTTTCTTTTTTCTCCGTCTTTTGCCAAAATAGAAGGAGGAGGAATGCCATCATGCCTATAACAAATTTGCTATATATTGAAGACGATCTCGAAATCGGCGAATGGGTCAGCACAAATTTGCAGGAGCGCGGTTACGCCGTTACCTGGCTGAAGAGCGGGGAACATGCCGTAGAGAAGGCTGCCGAGTGCCAGCTGGTCATTCTCGATGTGATGCTTCCTGGCTTGGACGGCTTCACCATAGGAGGACGTTTAAAGCAGCAGTACCCTGAGCTTCCGGTGCTGATGCTGTCGGCCCGAACCTCAATCGACGACAAGCTGCAGGGGCTCAAATTCGCCGACGATTATTTGACGAAGCCGTTCCACCCCGACGAGCTGGCGGCCCGGATCGAGGTGCTGCTGCGCCGCAGCGGGGGTTCCGCCGACCCGGAGCCGCTGCGCCTTAAACATTTGCTTGTGTATGAAAAAGAAAATCGGATCATCGATCAGAACACCGGCGAAGAAATCGTGTTGACCGGTAAGCAGTTTCATATTTTTGCCTACCTGCTGCGCCATCTCGGGCAAATCCTGACCAAAGAGCAGATCTACGAAGCGGTATGGAATGAACCCTATCTGGACGGGGACAAAACCTTGATGGTCCATATCCGCCACCTGCGCGAGAAGCTGGAACGCGATCCCGCGAATCCCGAAGTCATTGAGACGATTCGCGGGATCGGGTATCGGGTGAGAGCATGAGATTCCGTCCGGTTCGCAAGTTCCGCAAATCGCTGCTCACGAGATACGTGTTGATCCTGGTAATCGCTTTTGTCTTCATCCCCGTTCTTATTCCGGTTAGTTTTTTCGCGTCTTGGAGTATCAATTTGCTGATGAATCCGGGACATTTATGGCAACAAACCAAACGCCCCTACGGGACGGGTATGGACATCGAGACCACTTGGCACCAGGCTGCCGCCGGGCTGAAAGGAGCTTCTGTCGAAACCATCGACGGGAAACTCAAGGAGCTGAAGAAGCGTTATCCCGACGCCGCGCTGTATTGGGTCGACACAGCCGGACAAACCCGTCTGCAGCTGCCGGAACAGGGAACGGTGCCGAAGCAGTGGTCCCTGGAAGACACCATCGCCTTCATGAAGCAACGCGTGGACGCCGACCCTTTTACGGTCGTCGCTTTCATTGGCGGGAACGAACGGGCCAAGCAGGGCTTCATGGTACTGGAGCTACCGCGTAAATTTATGGTGATCCAAGATGTGGACCGGCAAAGCGACAGCCGTTTCTACGGCGTTTTTTTAGCGATTCTGCTGGGGGCGTTCGTGCTGCTGTCCTATCTGTTCTTCAGCGATATTCGCAAACGGCTGCTGCTCCTGGAGGCCGGCATGACCCGTCCGGGCCCCGATGGGCTTCCCTCTCTTATCCATGAAGGGCGACCGGACGAAATCGGCAGGTTGGAGCAAGCTTTTAACCACATGGTGTTCGAACTGAAGGACAGCCGCCAGCGCGAAAGCGAGGAAGAAGAACTGCGCAAGAGCCTGATCAGCCATTTATCGCATGACCTGCGTACGCCGCTGACTGTGCTGGGGAGCCATTTGTATTCGCTCCGCCAAGAGTCATTAAGTGATCAGGGCCGGCAATCGCTAACTTTGATGGAGACCAAAATCAGCGATTTGTCCGGCCTGATGGACCATCTATTATCGTATAACCTGCTCTCCAGCGGGCGTTATGCCATGTCCTTGGAGCGGCTTGATGTTATGCGGCTGGTAAGGGAGAGTGCCGCCGCCTGGTATCCCGTTTGGGAGAAGGCCGGGATCACGGCCGATGTCGAGTTGCCGGAGCAGCCGCTCTACTGGAACATTGATGCCCAGGGCTTCCGCCGCGTGCTGGATAACCTGTTCCAGAACCTCGTACGGCATGCGGGTTCCGGACGTTATGCGGGGATTACAGTAGAGCCTCGTGGCGATGCTACAGCCCTCGTGATCGGGGACCGCGGCCCTGGGATGGAGTCCGCTTCAGCCGCTGTAGGAGCTGGGCTAGGCCTGCAGATCGTCGATCTGCTGCTGCGGGAAATGGGGCTTACCCGGGACACGGTATCCACGGATGAGGGAACGAAGATATATATTTATCCGTCCATAAAATTAAACGAATCTTAAACTTCCTCTGTCTATGTCTTTAAACTCCGGACGATATGATCATTTCCGAGGTGATAGATCGTGAATGAAATGATCATTCAAACAGAAGGCTTAACGAAAAAATACCGTGGCCGCGCCGCGGTAGACCATTTAAACCTGGAGATCGCCAAAGGAGACATCTACGGGTTCCTGGGGCCTAATGGCGCTGGGAAAACAACGACGATCCGCATGCTGCTTGGCTTAATTCAGCCGACCTCTGGTTCGATCCACATTTTCGGCCGCGAGCTGCAACGAGACAAGCTGGCCATCCTGCGCCGCATCGGCTCGCTGGTCGAATCCCCGTCTTATTACGGCCATCTTAGCGCGATTGATAATTTGGAGGCGATTCGCCGCATTTTGCAGGTGCCGAAATCGCGGATCGACGAGGTGCTGGAGATCGTCTCGCTAACCAGCGAAGCACGCCGGCCCGTGAAGGGCTTCTCCCTCGGGATGAAGCAGCGTCTTGGCATCGCGGCATCGTTGCTCGGTAATCCTGAGCTGCTCATCCTGGACGAGCCGACCAATGGGCTGGATCCTTCCGGCATTCACGAGATTCGTGAATTAATCAAGAGCATGCCTCAGAAGTACGGCATCACCGTACTGGTATCCAGCCATCTGCTCGGCGAAATGGAACTGATGGCCAGTAAAGTGGGCATCATCCGCGAAGGCCGGATGGTGTTTCAGGATACGATCGACAATCTGAGGCTCCGATCGGCGCATGATATGGAACTCGTCGTATCGGAGCCGGACGAGGCGCTCTGGATTGCCCGCGATCTGGGCGCAGCCGGCAAGCTGCAGAGCGGAACCCTCTCGTTTCCGGGCATGGCTGATGCCCAGGTGGCCCATCTGGTCAAACGATTGGTGGAAAATGGACATTCCGTTTATCGCGTTGAACAGAAGAAAAAATCGCTCGAGGACATCTTCATGCAGGTGATCGGGGAGGGGGCAGCGTTATGATGTTGCGCTCCCTATCCTCCGACTTCCTGAAGATTCGACGCAAAGGCATTTGGTTCTTGATTTTCCTGGCTCCGATCGGGCTGATCGTCATGCAGGCGCTCAATTATGGGCTGCGCTTTGACTGGATGATGAAGCAGCATGCGAGTGATCCATGGGGCGGATTATTAGAGAACATCTCGTTTTTTGTTCCCATTGCCCTTTATCTCGGATGCACGCTGATTAGCTCGCTGGTCGCCAATGTGGAGCATCAGGTGAGCTCTTTGAAGCAACTGCTCGCTCTGCCGATCTCCCGAACCGCGGTGTTCAGCGCCAAGTTCCTGCTGTGCTTCCTGTTGCTATGCGTATCGTGCGTGTTGTTATCAATCGCCACAGTGATTCTTGGGGTATCCTTCGGCTTCAAACCCGGCTCGATCCCTTTTCCGGATTTGGCACGCCTGGGATTTTATCCGCTGTTTGCCGTACTTCCGCTTCTGGCCTTGCAGCTCTGGCTTTCACTGGCTTATCGCAACCAAGCGCTTCCGGTGTCCCTTGGTGTGACCATTTCGATCATCTCGCCGTTTACGATGAATCTGTCGGAATGGTTCCCCCTGAACTGGCCGATGTTCGGGCTCCTCGGACCGCACCGCGAATGGTTCGTGGCGGCTGGCCTGGCCGTCGGCGCGGTCATCCTCCTGATCGGGTTAATTCATTTCAACCGAAAGGACGTGGACTAAGATGAGAACCTTTCTGAACGTCTTGGCCGCCGAACGCCTAAAAATGGCGAGATCCCGCGTGTGGCTCGTCCTGTTAGCCAGCCCGGCCTTATCCGCCCTGATCGGCGTCTTGATCGATCTTCCGGACGGCTTGGATGCGAGCGCCTGGCCGCTCTTGATCAGCGGTATGTCAATGCTTCACGGGCTGTTGTTCTTGCCTATTATGTCCGGCTTGTTCCCGTCGTTCCTGTGCCGCTACGAGCATACCGGCGGCGGATGGAAGCAGCTGCTTGTATTACCTGTCTCACGCAGCGCAGTATACATGGCCAAGTTCACCGTTGTCTTCGGGTTGCTAGCCGTCTCCCAGTTGCTGTTCTTAGCCGCTCTCCTGATCGTGGCGCAGGTCCAGGGCATTTCCGGCCCGTTACCTTGGGGAATGATCGCTACGAGTCTTCTCGGCGGTCTAATTGCCTGCTTGCCGCTTGTCGCCTTGCAGATGGGCGTATCGCTGGTTTGGACCAGCTTTGCCGCCCCACTCGCGGTCAATGTCTCGCTGACGATTCCGAACCTGTTGATCATCAACTCGGCTAAAATCGGCCCATACTACCCATGGGCCCAGCCGCTACTGGCCATGATGCCGCGCGGTCAGGCGGATTACGGCGCCTTTAATCTGCCGTATGAGAGCCTGTTTATCACCGTTCTCGGCAGCTTCCTATTGTTCCTGGCAGCCGGCCTGCTGTACTTCCGACGCAAAGCGGTGTAGGAACACACAACTACAAAAAGGCCTGTAGATTAGCCGGATGAGCCATTACTCATCCAAGCCAATCTAGAGGCCTCTATTTATAGGGGGGGTATTATGAAATGCTAAAACACCAGGTTATTCTTTGACGCCACCTAAAGCGACACCGGCAATAATGTACCGGGACAATAGGAAGTACACAATGAACAATGGTAACGCGGTCAACGCTAGCCCCATATAGATGGAACCATACTCCGTCTTATAAATATCACCGCGAAGTAAGCTTACCATGATCGGCATCGTATACTTACTCTTATCCGTCAGCAAAATGAGCGGCATAAACAGGTTGTTCCAGTTCGCTACGAAGGCAAAAATGGCCTGAGTTGCGATCGCCGGCATCATCAGTGGCAGAATGATTCGGTTAAACGTTTTGAATTCGCCGGAACCGTCTACACGTGCTGCCTCGACGATCTCCAACGACAACGTAGCAAGCAAGTACTGACGCATGAAAAATACCACAGCCGGTGCTGCAATCGCTGGCAAAATCAGCGGAAGGAAGTTATTGGTCCAATGTAATTTATACATGAACTGATAAAAACCGATGGAGCTAGCTTGGGCTGGGATCAGCATCACGCACATAATAAAGGTAAAGAACGGTTGACGCAACTTCCAATTATAAGCCACAAGACCATAAGCCGTCAGGGACGAGAAATACACCGTCAGGATGGTTGCAGCACCCGAGATCGTAAACGAGTTCACGAACCCTTGAATCGGGTCAAAGCTCTTGTCCAGCAGCACACGCAAGTTGTTCATCATATGAGATGAAGGAAGCAACGAGAGGCCGCTCTGGATTTCAGGAGTGGAACGTGTAGCGTTCACAAACATGATCCAGAAAGGAAGAATGCTGAGTAGAGCCAACAAGATACACACGATATAAATAATCGTCCGGTTCACTCTTAACGCGACGACACTACCCTCTTTAATTTTTTCCACGGCTTACACCTCCCCTTGAGCTGCACGATCAGCCTTTTTCTGCTGTTTCAGTGCTTTTTTCAATTTCGCCGCATCCCGATCACGCATGAGGTAGAACAAGACTGCGGACAAGAGGGCCGCGATCAAGAACAAGATCATACTTGCTGCTGCAGCTTTGTTGTACATATAACTTCCCTTGAACGCTTGCGTGTAGATAAAGACGGAAGTCGTAAGTGTAGCATCACTAGGTCCACCTTGCAGGAACAATTGCGGAATATCAAACATCGTTAAACCGCCAATCATCGATGTAATCAATGTGTAGAGCAAGATGGTACGAAGACTTGGCAACGTGATGCGGAAGAAGGTTTGCCAACCGTTCGCGCCGTCAATTGCCGCGGACTCAAATAAAGCAGGATTTATGCCCATAACGCCTGCTACCAGAATGATCATGGTGTTCCCATACCACATCCAGAACTGGATGAATGCCACGATCCCCCGCGCCGTCGTCTTGTCCTGAAGGAAGAAGATCGGCGCATCGGACCAACCGAACATTTGGAATAGACTGTTCATTGGTCCCATTGGATAAGCGAACAGGGAGCTAAAAAGCACTGCAATCGTACTTGCAGTGATAATATTCGGCATATAGAGCAAGATCTTGAATGCACCTTGTCCTTTAATATTTAGGCGCTTGTTAGTGAACCAAGCGGTGAGCAAGAGTGCTAGGCCAATCTGTGGGACAAAGTTGATAGCCCATAGCAGCCCTGTATTAACGAGAGACTTCTTAAATGAAGCATTCTCAAGGATCAGATCTTTAAAGTTTTGAAAAGGGTTATCGAGAATTTCAAGCGGTTTTGGGATAATACCTTGCATATTCGTGAAACCGATGATTAGAGTGTACACAATGGGATACAGCGAGAAAACTAAAAAAATCAAAATAAAGGGTAAAGAAAAAATATACCCGTATCTCGAATAATTAACTCCTTTGTGACGCATGGCTCTCACCTCTTTTTAATGGATATAAAGGGGCGGGAAACACCCCGCCCCTTCGCATCTACCGCTTATAACTTCTTATTCGCTTTCGATGCCAAGTTGGTCTTTCACTTGTTGTTTGAAGGTTTTGATCGCATCGTCACGGGATTTGTTGCCTGCCGTGTAATCACGAACTTGATCGCGCCAGAGTTTGTTGATTGTTTCGTCGTATTGCGTCAAGTTCTTACCGGAAGCGTTCGCGTTAGCCGGTACGAAAATGTCAAACATGTTCTGGCCGCCGAGCAATGGAACTTCGCCATTCGATTTCGACATAACTACGGAGGAAGCTACGCTATCCTTCGTCCCTTGCTCGCCCTCTTTCATCGTGCCGTTAGCCCACAGATATTGGAGGCCCGTTTCGGAAGAGTCAAGCGTTACCCAATTGATAAAGTCTGCAACTGCTTTTTTCTTCGCTTCGTCTTTGGTTACATCTTTGTTAGCCAAGAGCCAAGTACCGCCCCAGAAGAAGCCTGTTGGTGGTTCAGTAACTGCCCAGTCACCATTCGTATCTTTTACATTGTCTTTCATTGTGTAGTTGATGAGCCAAGCAGGACCAAAGAAACCAAAGATCGGTTGAGGGCCGGTTCCGGACATATCCGCGAACCAAGCTTCTTGCCAGTCTTGTGTATCGTTATGGAAACCGTTGTCTTTCAACTTTTTGGAGAGATCAATGAACTCTTCACGTTTTGGATCGATATGAAGTTTGCCGTCTACAATCCAACCTTGTTCGGAACTGTTCTCGATCGCATGCCACATATCGCCGTCACCGGATACGATGCCGTAGCCTTTAGCTTTCAGCTTCTCAGCTGCCGAGAAGAACTTATCCCAACCAGGACCAACTTCAGCTTTGATTGCAGCTGGGTCGTCTGTTCCGAATACGTCCTTCGCAATCGAACGACGGTAGATGAACGCGCCGCCAGTTGCTTGGTAGCCAAGGCCTTTCAACGCGCCTTCTTTACTACCGATATCTACAGAGTATTGAGCGATGCCTGCGTCCTTAACCATTTGGTCAGTCAAGCCCAGGTCAGCGTAGTTTGCCGCATAACTGGAAGCATCACCTTGCGTATACTTCAGGACGAATGCTGCTTCAGCCGCATAGATGTCCGGAGCGTCTTTGCCGCCGCCGGCCAGAGCTTGGTCAAGCGCAGGCTGGTAAGCGCCATCAGTAGTAGCGATAACTGTGGTTTTGAATTCAACGTTTGCATCTGGATGCAGTTCCAAATATTTTGTTGTCATATTCGGAATTTCATCCGTAAAGCTCCACAGATTGATGGTAACCTTTTCACCCTTAGAACCTGTACCCGCGGAAGAATTCGATTCCGTCGGCGTATTCGTATTCGAGGACGATTCGTTCTTGGAGTTGTTGCCTCCGCAAGCCGTGAGGGCTGTCGTCATCACCAGCAATGCAGAGATCCCGATCAACAGGTGTTTCATGCGTTTCATGCGTTTCATGCTTTGCCTCCCCTTTTTGTTTTCTACTCGGTATTTTGTAACCGCATTCATATTTTAATACATCTTGCCCCTCTCCATAAGTAAGCGCTTATTGGGAAAAGTTCAACTATTTTTGGGTCTTGCCAGGAGGAAGCCTGTAACCGCTTAACCCCTTGTGACAATTGTCATCTTTAACTCATGACAATCCTTACTAACGAGGTTCGGAGCGTTCCATTATCCTAGAGTTAACCGATAAAAAACCAGAAATTGGAGGCGAAAATTAACGTGGAATCCATCATTGAAATGCACGACGTCAGCAAAAGTTTCAAAGATAAAAAGGCGGTCGATCACCTATCCTTCCGCATTCCCAAAGGCTCCATCACCGCGATTCTCGGTCCGAACGGAGCCGGGAAGACAACCGCAGTCTCTATGCTTCTCGGCTTACTCGAGCCTACCGCTGGAACCGTAAAGCTGTTCGGTAAGTCACCAAAGGACCGGACGGTCCGTCAGCAGACCGGCGCCATGCTGCAAGAGGTCAGCGTCATGGACCGGCTAAAGGTACGCGAGGTGCTGGAACTAATCCGCAGCTACTACCCGAATCCGATGGAGCTGGCTGAACTGGTCCGCCTGACCGGGCTTGGAGCGGCTGACTTGAACCGATATGCCGAGAAGCTGTCCGGCGGACAGAAACGCAGCCTGGGCTTCGCCCTCGCCTTGGCGGGCAACCCCGAGCTGGTGTTCTTCGACGAGCCGACTGTCGGGCTTGATATCACTGCCCGGCGGCGCTTCTGGGACAGCGTCCGTCAACTGGCCGAGCAAGGGAAGACGATCGTCTTCACGACGCATTACTTGCAGGAAGCTGACGATATCGCCGATCGGATCCTGTTGTTTAACCGGGGCAGCCTGGTTGCGGACGGCACGCCGGAAGCGATTAAATCGCGTATCGTCAAGCGTTCCGTTTCCTTCCTCACCGACGGCGACGGTACCGAACTGCGAAGCCGGCTTTTGGCGCTCTCCCCAGTCGCGGAGTGCTTCAACAAAGACGGCCGAATCCATGTGACGACGGACGACACGGATGCGGCGCTCGCTGCCTTGTTTACAGCCGGACTTCCCGTCCACGACATACGAATCGAACAGGGTCGTCTGGACGAAGCATTCGAGCAGCTTACGGCCAATCATGAAGAGGAGGCGGTCTAACGATGCGCACGATAACGATGCAATGCAAAGCGGAAATGCTACGGGTATTTCGCAATCCCTATTATGTTTTCTGGTCGCTGCTAATGCCGGTCATGTTCTATTTTATCTTCACTCGGGTCGTCAATACCGGAGCCGACAATCCGGGCGAGTGGCAAGCGCATTACCTGATGTCGATGACAACGTTCAGCGTCATGGGTTCTGCGATCATGACACTCGGCATCCGGCTGGTACAGGAGCGAACCCAAGGGTGGTCCACCTTCATGCGAATCACGCCGCTCCCCGGGCCGGTATACTTCTTCGGCAAAATGTTCGGCCAAACGATGATGCACCTGTTTTCCGTCGTGTTTATTTTTATCGCAGGGTATTTGATTAACGGGGTATCGTTGCCTTGGCACCTGTGGATCTACAGCGGACTTTGGATTGTGGCGGCTTCGCTCCCTTTCCTCGCGTTGGGCACACTGGTCGGTCTGATGAAACGCGTCGATACGGCGAGCGGTGTCAGTAACGTATTGTACCTCGCACTAGCTGTCACGGGCGGGATGTGGATGCCAATCGAAGTGCTGCCTAAAGCGATGCAGGCCATCGGCAAATGGCTACCCTCCTACCAGTTCGGCGGCGGTGCCTGGTCGATCGTTCAGGGCGTTGCACCGAGCTGGCGCAACGTGTTGATTTTGCTGGGCTACCTCTTCCTGTTTATGGTACTATCCACATATATCCGAAAAAAACAGGAAGCGGTGTAATTTCACATGAGGTTCGGCAAGTTCGAATTATTTCCGAAAAAATACGGCTGGTTTCCTTACATTTGGCCGATTTATCTCGCTCTTCCCATAGTTAATATTCGCGGAGAGGAAGGCGTCAAACTGTTTATCGGCTGTGCCATGATTGCCCTCTTTGCGGTGACGTACCGCCAGTTATACTGGGCTACCGGTCAAACATTTAACTTATGGCTTGCGCTTCAATTAGGGTTGATTCTCGCGCTCTGCGCATTCTATAGTCCATACAATTTCTATCTGGGTTTCTTCACCTCGAACTTTATCGGCTGGTACACCGACCATAAGAAATTTAATATCGCGATATCTTGCTTTGCTGCAGTGGAATTGCTGTCGCTCCTGATTGGCTCCCGGGATCTGCTGGTTACTGACCTACCGTTCCTGGTGCCCTTTCTGCTCATCATGCTGGTGATGCCGTACGGCATCCGTTCCATGGCAAGACGGCAGCATCTGGAGCAGGAACTTGACCGGGCAAACGAACAAATCAAAGAGCTGATCAAGCGCGAGGAACGGATGCGGATCGCCCGCGATTTGCACGACACGCTGGGGCATACCTTGTCCCTGATCACGCTGAAGAGCCAACTGGTCGAGAAGCTCGCAGGCAAAGACTCCGAGCGGGCCCAGGCCGAAGCGCGTGAAATCCAGCGAACCTCCCGAGCGGCTTTGCGTCAGGTGCGGGAGCTCGTCTCCGACATGAGGACGATTACGGTTGCGGAGGCCCTGGCCGAAGCCGGCGAAATCTTGCGGGCGGCCGACATCGCCTTTGACGTAGAGGGCGATCCACGGCTAACCGGCGTGTCGGACTTGACGCAGAACATCGTCAGCCTCTGCATCAAAGAGGCGGTGACGAACATCGTCAAGCACAGCCGGGCTACGCGATGCTCCGTCACGGTCGAGATCGCCCCGGCCGAGGTGCGGCTCCAAATCGAGGACAACGGCATTGGGTTGGCCGCGCGGAACGCGGGCGATGGTGATGGCAACGGCGACGGGCCGTTCACGCCGCCGGGCGACAGCGTCGCGGGCAACGGCCTGAAGGGCATGGCCGAGCGGCTGTCGCTGATCGACGGCGCATTAACCGTTGGTCCAGGAGTCCCGGGGCGCTCGGACACTCCCGAATCCGGCTCCCGCCGGGGCACCCGGCTGCGGATCGCGATCCCGCTCATCGTGAAGGAAGCCAACAAAGAGGGGGAAACAGCATGATCCGCATCGTGATTGCCGAGGATCAACGCATGTTGCGGGGAGCGCTAGCCTCTCTGCTCGATCTGGAGGACGACCTTGAGGTCGTCGGCCAGGCCGGAGACGGGGCCGGGGCGCTGGCGCTTATCGAGACCCTGCGCCCGGATGTCTGCCTGATGGACATCGAAATGCCGTTGATGAGCGGACTCGAGGTTGCCGAGAAGCTGCAAGCTCAGGGATCGCCGTGCCGCGTGATCATTCTGACGACGTTTGCCCGGCCGGGTTACTTCGAGCGAGCTGTCAAGACCGGCGTTCAAGGTTATCTGCTCAAGGACGAGTCCAGCGATCGCCTGGCGGAAGCGATCCGCCGGGTGATGGCCGGACACCGCGAAGCTTCGCCGGAGCTTGTCTTCGGCAGCCTCCGCCGGGATAACCCCCTGACCGCTCGCGAGCAGGAGATCCTGCGGCTGGCTGCCGAAGGCCGTACCGCTGGGGAAATTGCCGGATCCCTGCACTTGTCCTACGGCACCGTCCGCAATTATATTTCGGAAGTTTTGAACAAGCTGGAGGTCAAAACCCGTATTGAAGCGGTACGCCTCGCGGAGGAGAACGGCTGGATTTGAGCAGCTCGCTGGACACGAAGACACACAAAAGGACGCCGAAGATCGGCGTCCTTTTAAAGTTATATACGATTTTTCGCATACAATAGGGCGCAGACGACGAAAAGTCCGAAATATATTCGGTTTTTCATATAGATTCTAGGACTTCGTTTAGAGGTTGCCTAAATCTGTATGAAATTTCGTATACATTCCTTTGAAATCGCCGAAAACTCCCACATTGTAATCGATTTTTCGCATACATTCTGACCAGAACAACACAATCTGCTCTGCGCCCCTGTCCATTCACTCGCTCAACTCCCCGTCGGACCGCTCCAATCGTGCACCATGCTGCCCTCGAGGAATTTCTCGCAATCCATCGCCGCCATGCATCCAGACCCGGCCGCGGTGATCGCTTGGCGGTACCGCGTATCCTGCACGTCACCGCAGGCGAAGACTCCGGGTACATTCGTTTCCGTTGTTCCCGGCTTGACGACGATGTACCCGTGCTCATCCGTCGCGACCGCGCCGCCGAGGAACTTGGTGTTCGGGGTATGGCCAATCGCCACGAACACCCCGTCGGCTTCCAGCAGCTGTTCCTGATCGCCGGTATTGTTGCGTACTTTTAGGCCCTTCACCTTGCCGCCGTCTTCCGTCACCACTTCCAGGGGCGTGCGATTCAAGGCCCAGCGAATTTTCTCGTTGGCCTTGGCCCGATCCTGCATAATCTTCGAAGCGCGCAGCTCTCCCCGGCGATGCACGATCGTCACCTCCGTGGCGAATCGGGTCAAGAAGTTCGCTTCCTCCATCGCGGAGTCGCCGCCTCCGACAACGAGAAGCTTCTTGCCGCGGAAGAAGAATCCGTCACAAGTTGCGCAGGTGCTGACCCCCCGGCCAACGTTCTCCTGCTCGCCGGGAATCCCCAAATACCTAGCCGACGCTCCCGTCGACAAAATGACCGTTTCGGATTCCAGCCTCTCGCCGCCCTCTAATGTCACTTGAAACGGCCGTTTCGAGAAATCAACCGCCTCGACCCAACCGTTCCTAAACTCAGCGCCAAAGCGCTCCGCCTGCTTACGCATGTTGTCCATGAGCTCGGGCCCCATAATGCCTTCCGGAAAGCCTGGAAAGTTCTCCACTTCCGTCGTCGTGGTCAGTTGCCCGCCGGGCTCCAGGCCTTCGATCACCACCGGGCTCAAGCTCGCCCGCGCCAAATAAGTCGCCGCCGTCAGTCCGGCTGGCCCCGTTCCAATCACCAACACTTTATGCATTCGTTCGTACCTCCTTGGTTCCTAGGAATTTGCTCGACCTCTCGATTCCTATGTAAATGGAATGCTCCATCAAATTTTCCCCAAGTTGGACCCGCTTTACCCGCAAACAAACTATTGGACCGACGGAAAAATCGCCTCAATCTTCTCTTTCACCCCGCACACCTCATCCACACGTTGAACGTAACGGCGTGCCGTCGATGCCGAAATATTGTAATTCTGCGCTACCTGTTCGTAGGTGACCGCCAGGCCGTGCATTTTGGCCGTCAAATACTCGAGTGCCGCAGCCCAACCTTCCAAATGGGAAATCGTTGGCGTATCCGGATATAACCGGGTGAGAAAATCCGCCCACAACGTCTCCATATCATGCTGCTGTTGAAGATCGAAGCTCCGCTTCATCCGCTCCATCGCCAAATCCACGACCGCCTGCCATTCGTTCTGCCATACCGGTAGCTCTGTCGACACACGGCTGGGATCGACCATGGTCGTCGTCGCCCCGGTTCGAACGGGCAGTGGATTGCTTACGCCGAGATTCCGGAGCACGAACAGAGCCATTTCCTTCAGATAGGCATCTTCCTCCGGCTCCAGCAAAAAGCCTTGCAACGCTTCCTCGACTTCCCGATCAGCGATCAGGCCCAACGCCTGAATCACCTGAAGCTTTGTCTTCGCATCCCCGTGGCGTAGTGCCCAGAAGAACGAAGAGCGGATCAACGGATTCTCCTTCAACTCGGTTGGGATGCCTTGATCCGTGACCTCCCAGCGCTTCATTTGCTCCTCAAACGGCAGCAGGTACTGATAATTCACCGGAAACGGCCCCGCTTCGGGATGCTCACGCTCCTGGGCGAGACAGTTTAAATAATAGTCCGACACGCTCGAGCCGGGGTCCAGCCTTTTGGCCGCATTCCAAAGTTGTTCCGCTTCAGATCGCCGTCCGGTATAATACGCTGCCACGGCCGCGTAGTGATAGAGGCTCGCTTCAAAGGACGCATCCTCCCCGCGCAGCAGCCGTCTGAAATGGCCGAAGGCCGCGTTGTGACGGCCCAAAATGCCCATCGTCGTCGCCAGCTTGAATACGTGCTCCTGGTGGAAGGGCACGATATTTTCCAATCGTCCGGCCAACTCCTCCAACGCCTCGTGGTTTCCTTCATGCTGGTAAAAAATCGCCAGATTACACAAACCATGCAAATTCCCGGGGTCTTGTGCCAATACCTCTCCCACCGTATCCAACGCTTTGCGGAACAACCCTAGGTAGTAATACCCTAAGGCCAAGTTATTGCGGGCTGCTAAGAAATCAGGCCGGTTTCGCACGAGTTCCTCCAGCATCTTCACGGCTTGCGCAAATTTGCCTTCTTCCAGCAACGCGCGAGCCTGATCATGCTCGTAGACGCCATGCCGGGACTTGATGCTCTTCAGCTTGGTTGGTCGATCCAGCTCGTATTGCAGCAAATCGATCATCTCTTCGGCTTCGCTCAGAAACTGGCCGCTCTCATCCTGCTCCAGATAACTGACGAGCGCCTCTTCGGCCGCTTCGAACATATCCATATTGGCATAGTTGTTCGCCATGTAGAAATAACATTCCGTCATGGCCGGGTCAACCTCTTCCAAAACGGTCTGCAGCACCTCATTGGAAGCCTCGTAATCTCCCATTTCCGATAAAATCCCGGCCATGTTGCAGTGATTCACCGGGTTGCTCGGCTCGTATTCCACGGCTTTGCGAAAATATTTCAATGCCTTGTCATAGCGATAGCGGTCCAACGAAGAGACAGCTCTCTCAAAGAAAAACCCCGCATCCATCGAGAAGGGCAGTACTTTTCCCCGTTTGGTTTTGGCTGGTCGCTTTTTTTCGTTCAAGCAAGGCACCTCCTTTGATTTCTTTTCTGATAAGTCTACTTCCCGTACACTCAGGTAAACTCTCCATTCCACAGTATAACATAGGAGAAGCTGTCCTCCCACGGGGAATCCTGCCGGAAAATAACGGATGTGGCAAAGCGGGGGAGGAAAACCGCCTCTCACAGCCGAATAAATAAGATATTTGCAGAGAAAGGAGTTATTTCCATCATGGGGTTCGTCTGGGAGAACATGATCATTGCTGCATTAGCACTCGCTCTTGTGGTCTTTGCCGTCTGGTCCATATTCAGAAATATGCGACATCGAAAATAAAAACCGCCCTATATCTGCAATCATGAGAAGGAGGCCTTGTAAAACGATGGAAGCGAATAACCCCTCGTTTGCCACAATCGATGAATATATCGCCCAATTCCAGCCGGAGATTCAGGACCGACTGCAGCAAATCCGCAAGCTGGTTCGGGAGGTTGCGCCTGACGCGAAAGAGAAAATCAGCTACCAAATGCCGACGTTTGAAACGAATGGCAAAAATCTGGTGCATTTCGCGGCCTTTAAGAAGCATATCGGCTTTTACCCAACGCCTAGCGGTACGGAGGAATTTGCAGAGGAGTTGTCCGTTTATAAGGGCGGCAAAGGGTCCGTACAGTTCCCCTTGAATCAGCCGCTGCCGCTGGACTTGATTCGCCGCATCGTTCTCTTCCGCGTGGCGGAAAACCAACGGATCGCGGAAGAGAAAGCCGCGAAGAAACGTTAGAACATAAAAAAAGCCGCCCCTAGGGCGGCATTTACTCGAATCGGTTTAGACTAAATTCCCCGATCCTTGAACAAAGCGGCAATGGATCCGCCTTCCAGGATAAACTGCGTGGCCCGGGCCAGCATCGGCGCGACCGAGAGCACCTGTACATGGGGCGAATGCAGCTCCGGCTGTGCGATCGAATCGGTGACCACCACCTGGCGGATGTTCGGGTGCTGAAGCTTATCCAGAGCATTTTCGGAAAAGAGCCCATGCGTCGCGCACACGTAAGGGTCCGCCGCCCCCCGTTCTTTCAGGCTTTCCACAACGTTAACGATGGTGGTCCCGGTATCGATCAAATCTTCGATAATGATCGGCGTATGCCCGGCGACGTCGCCGATGACGTGCGTGATCACCGATTCGTTGTGCGTGGGGCGTTTCTTGATCATGATCGCGAACGGCGAATCCAGCCCATTGGCCAGCTTTTCGGCCATCGAAGCGCGTCCCGCATCCGGCGAGACGATCACGGGATTCGGGATCTGCTGGGCCTTCAGATAGTCGGTCATCAAGTCCAGCGCGGTCAAATGATCGACCGGGATGTTGAAGAAGCCTTGAATCGCCGGCGCGTGCAAATCGATCGTCACCACCCGGTTCGCCCCCGCCGTCGTCAGCACATCGGCGAGCAGCTTGGCCGAAATCGGCTCCCGCGGCGCAGACTTGCGTTCCTGCCGGGCGTAACCGTAATAGGGCATAATGATGTTGATCGTTCGAGCAGAGGCCCGTTTCGCCGCATCGATCATCACCAGAAGCTCAACGAACAGCTCATTGATCGGATGGGCTAACGACTGAACGAGAAACACATCGAAATTACGGATGCTCTCTTCATAATGCACATAAATTTCTCCGCTTTTGAATCGCGATAACTTCACTTTTCCGGGTTCGACACCTAACCGGCCGCAGATATCTGACACCAACTTCGGATTGGACGAACCGGAAAACACACGCATTTTGGCTTCCATAATATCCTCCCGAATCCTTATTTACGACTTCCCTCTTCCAGAGGAATCATCGTCCGCCGACGTCCTTCAAAGGTCGCCAACTCCCGTACGCCCAGGTTATATAGCAGGGTACGTGCCTGATCCAGGTGTTCGCTCAGTTTCTGCGGATCATGGGCATCCGACCCGATGGTGAGCGGAATACCCAGCTCAATCGCGGCCCGCAAAATCCTTTCGCTCGGAAACATCTCGGCGCACGGCTTGGATAATCCCGAGGCGTTGAGCTCCATCGCGATCCCGGCTTTCTTAACGGCAGCCAAAGTTTTACGTTCTAACTGGATCGTCTCTTCTTCCCGTTCGGGTCCCGGCGTATAACCAAACCGCTTGATCACATCGAGGTGGCCGAGGAAGTCGTAGAATCCTGTCTGTGCGGCCTTCGTCACGGCATCATAATACCGCTCATATACCGCAAACACATCCTGGCCTTCCCAGTTGTGAACCTGGCGGAAATCCGATACATCCCATTCCCAGAGAAAATGCACCGAACCGATCACATAATCCCACGGATAAGCCGTGATGATTTGCTCGATGCGCGCCTCCCAGCCTTCAATATAGTCGCCTTCCAGACCAACCCGAACATCGATTTGCCCGCGGTATTTCTCCTTCAGCCGAAACGCTTCTTCGACATAACGAGGCAACTCCTCCATCGGCATGGCCATTTCCGGATAATAGGTAGCCGGATCGACATGCAGCAGCGGCATATGGTCGGAGACGCCAAGCTGGGACAAGCCGATTTCGATCCCCCGGCGAACGTACTCCTCCAACGCGCCAACGGCATGTCCGCAGCGTTCATGATGCGTATGGTAATCGATCAACATCCGTTTATGCACCCCGCTCTAGTCGCGCCGCGGCCGTTCGTGACGCCGCTCCAGCTCCTGCATGATATCATCGAGCGGCAGGTTGCGTTCGCGCAGCAGCACCAGCAAGTGATAGATCAGATCGCTCACTTCGTAACGCAGCTCGTCGTTATCGCCGTTTTTGGCCGCGATGATCGACTCGGCGGTCTCTTCGCCGACTTTTTTGAGGATTTTATCGAGACCTTTCTCAAACAAATACGTGGTATACGCCCCTTCCGGACGTTCCGCGTAACGCTCGGCGATCAGCTGTTCCAGCTCTGCGAGCACCTTGAAGCGATCCTCGGCCCCGCCATTTAACCCAGTTGAAGCTGCCGCTATCTCAGCCTCAGCTGCCGTGCGATAGAAGCAAGTCGGCTCCCCGGTATGGCAAGCTGGCCCATTCGCAATCACCTCGACCAATAGCGTGTCTCCGTCACAGTCGTATTTCAAGGCCGTGATCCGCTGGGTGTTGCCGGAGGTCGCCCCTTTGTTCCACAGCTCAGCGCGCGACCGGCTCCAGAACCAGGTTAATCCGGTTTCCACCGATTTTCGCAGCGACTCGCGGTTCATGTAGGCTAGCATCAGCACGTCCTTGCTGCCCGCATCCTGCACAATCGCCGGAACCAGCCCGGATGCATCCCATTTCACCGCTTGCTCCAGTCCCTCTACAGATAGCGATAATTGCAGCGGTTGTTCATTTCCTACGGTCATCGTATTTCCACCCCTTTGGCTTTCAGCTCTTGTTTCAAATCCGGTATCGCAATTTCTTTATAATGAAAAATCGTCGCCGCCAGCGCCGCGTCTGCCTGTCCTTCGGTAAATACCTCGTAAAAATCGTTCGCCTTTCCGGCCCCCCCGGAGGCGATGACCGGGATCCCTACCGACCGGCTCACCGCGCTCGTCAGCGGCAAATCGAATCCGTCCTTGGTGCCGTCGGCGTCCATGCTCGTCAGCAAAATTTCCCCGGCTCCCCGCTTCTCGGCTTCTTGCACCCAAGCGAGGGCGCGGATCCCTGTCGGCTTGCGTCCGCCGTGGGTGTACACTTCCCACTCGCCCCACTCGGCGTTAAACTTGGCATCTACCGCCACCACGATACACTGGGAACCGAAGCGCCGTGCCCCATCCGAGATCAGCTCGGGATTCACCACCGCCGCCGTATTAATGCCGATCTTATCGGCTCCGGCGCGCAGCAGGCGCTTCATGTCATCGACTTGGGAGATCCCGCCGCCAACCGTAAACGGGATGGCAATTTCGCCTGCCGTTTGCTTCACGACCTCGACCATCGTAGCCCGTCCTTCGTGCGATGCGGAAATGTCCAGGAACACGAGCTCATCCGCTCCCTCCCGATCATACAACGCCGCCAGCTCTACAGGGTCGCCGGCATCACGCAGGTTCACAAAATTCACGCCTTTGACGACCCGCCCGTCCTTCACGTCCAGGCAGGGGATAATTCGCTTTGCGAGCATGCTGGTTCGACTTCCTTTCTATCTATTCTACGTTCGAGGATTTCAAGGATCCAATCGCCGTGATCGCTTGGGTCAAATCGATGTTTCCCGTGTACAGCGCTTTGCCCACGATCACCCCACCGATCCCTTGATCCGCATGCGCCGCGAGTCGCAGCAAATCGTCCTGCACCGTCACCCCGCCGGAGGCAATCACGGTTTTGCCGGATGCCTGAGCCAGCGATAGGATCGCTTCAACGTTAGGACCTTGCATCATCCCGTCGCGGGAAATGTCCGTGAAGATAAACGTCTCCGCCCCTTTGGCGGCCAACTCCTTCGCCAGCACTTCGGCTTGGACCTCGGATGTTTCCAGCCAGCCGCGCGTGGCGACAAGGCCGTTCCGGGCATCGATGCCGATGGCGACCTGATCGCCGTAAGTGCCCAGCACCGCTTCGGTAAACGCGCGGTCTTCGATCGCCGCCGTGCCGAGAATGACCCGGCTTACGCCCAGCGACAGCAGGCGTTTAACGTCATCCAACGTGCGCAGCCCGCCGCCGACCTGCACCGGCACTTGCACGCTGCGGGCAATTTCGCCGATCAGCTCGTCGTTGACCGGATGTCCGGCCTTGGCGCCGTCCAAGTCGACCAAATGAATAAACGACCCGCCTTGCGCTTCCCAGGAACGGGCCACTTCCACCGGATTGGCATTATACACCGTTTCGCGATCGTAATCGCCTTGGACCAGACGCACGCATTGCCCCCCGCGAATATCGATAGCTGGATAAATCATAAAAGATGACATGGATGAAAACGACCTCCCGTCGTAGTTGATCTGAAAACTGCGATGTAATCGTGTAATGATTGCGTTGACTGCAATCGTAGGAATTGATGTGGTGACAGCAATAATCGGATTTGAAGCAACACCTGCAATAACGGTAATTTATGGCGCTATTTCGGCGCGTTCATGCAGTTTGAGCGAAAATAGCGGTATTTTCTGGCGTTATTTAAGCCAAATCGCTGGTTTTGAAGTAACTTGCCCCATAATAACGCCACTATATACCGCTAATCACCCGCAAACCCTGCCGACCCGCAAAAACAAAGCCATAAATTACCGTTAAAAACGGATCGGATGCAATGTGAAACCTACGCTTCCACCTGCCGCCGCTCCACCAACGTCAGGAAGTTGCGCAGCAGCGCCATGCCAAGCTCGCCGCTCTTCTCGGGATGGAACTGCATCCCGAACACGTTGCCGCGGCCGACGATGGCGGTCACCGGATGGCCGTAGTCGGTCACGGCCAGCACATCCTCTTGCTGCTCGGCTAACACGTGGTAGGAGTGGACGAAGTAGACATGTCCCTCTTCCAGCCCCGCGAGCAGCGGGTTCTCCGGCTGCCGGAACGCCAGCCGGTTCCAGCCCATATGCGGCACCTTGTACCCTTCGGTGCCCGCAAACCGCACCGCTCGGCCCGGCAGCAAGCCTAGCCCCTCGTTCCGCCCATGCTCTTCGCTTTCGCCGAAGAGCAGCTGCATCCCGAGGCAGATGCCGAGCAGCGGCACACCTTGACCGGCCGCCTGCCGCACCACGGCGTCCAGACCCGACGCGCGCAAATGCTCCATTGCGTCGCCGAAAGCCCCAACGCCCGGCAGCAGCACGCCGTCCGCCGCCAGGATCTCCGCCTCGTCCGCGGTGACGCGGCCTTCGTAGCCGAGGCGCTCTACCGCTTTGCTAACGCTATGCAGGTTGCCCATCCCGTAATCGACGATGGCGATGTTCATTGCGTTACAGCACTCCTTTCGTCGACGGCACCCCGCTGACTCGCGGATCGATGCTCGTCGCCTCATCCAGCGCCCGCCCGAGCGCTTTGAACACCGCCTCGATCATGTGGTGCGTGTTCTGACCGTAGTGCACAATCACGTGCAGCGTGATCCGCGCCTCCAGCGCCAGCTTCCACAGAAACTCATGCACGAGCTGCACATCGAAGCTGCCGACCCGATCGGAAGGATATTCCGCGCGATATTCGAAATGCGGCCGGTTGCTAACGTCGATCACCACTTGGGCCAACGCTTCGTCCATCGGAATGAACACGCTCGAATAGCGTTTGATTCCCTTTTTGTCGCCCAACGCCTCCCGGATCACCTGACCCAGGCAGATGCCGATATCCTCCACCGTATGATGGTCGTCGATCTCAATATCGCCGCGTGCTTGGACCGATAAATCAAAATGTCCGTGTTTGGTGAACAAATCGAGCATATGGTTCAAAAAAGGCACGTCCGTTTCCAATTGAGCGCTCCCGCTACCGTCCACCGCAAAGCTCAACTGGATATCGGTTTCATTCGTTTTGCGGCTGACGCTCGATTGTCGAGCCGCCGTTCCCTCGTTATTCAAATTAGCCATGTTCGTTCCCCGCCTTTCCTTCCTGCTGTAGCCGGACCTCGATCGCCCGGGCATGGCCTTCCAGGCCTTCCCGCCGCGCCAGCTCCATAATGGTCGCCCCGTTCTCCAGCAGCGCTTCCTTGCTATAGTAAATCAAACTGGATTTCTTAATAAAATCGTCCACATCGACGGGCGACGAGAATCGTGCCGTGCCGTTGGTCGGAATGATATGGTTCGGTCCGGCGAAATAATCGCCAACCGGCTCCGAGCTGTACGGCCCGAGGAAAATCGCCCCGGCATTCTCCACCCGCCCCAGATAACCCATCGGATTCTCTACGATCAGTTCAAAGTGCTCCGGCGCCAGCTGATTAATCACGTCGATTCCTTCTTCGATCGAATCGACGAGTAGAATCGCGCCGTAACGCTCGATCGAAGCTCCGGCAATCGCCTTGCGCGGCAGCGCGGCCAGCTGCCGCTCCAGCTCGGCCTGGCATGCCTTCGCAAATGCCTCCGACGGCGTCACGAGGATCGCCGACGCCATCTCGTCGTGTTCGGCCTGGGACAGCAGATCCGCCGCCACATAGGCGGGATTGGCGCTGTCGTCGGCTAGCACGGCGATTTCACTAGGACCGGCGATACTGTCGATATCGACGACGCCGTACACTTCGCGTTTCGCCAACGCGACGTAGATGTTGCCCGGCCCGCAGATTTTATCGACGGGCCGGATCGTGTCGGTGCCGTACGCGAGCGCGGCAACCGCTTGAGCCCCGCCGACCCGGTAGATTTCGTGCACGCCGGCTTCCGCCGCGGCCACGAGGATATACGGGTCGATCCCGGCTTTGCCGCCCGTCGCCGGCGGCGTCACCATCACGATCTCCGGCACGCCCGCCACCTGCGCGGGGATCACGTTCATGAGCACGGAGGAAGGGTAGGCCGCCTTCCCGCCAGGAACGTAAACCCCGACGCGCTTCAGCGGCCGGATGATTTGTCCCAGCAAGCTCCCGTCCGGCTGCAAATCCATCCAGGAATTGCGTTTCTGCCGGGCGTGGAACGCCCGAATATTCGCGGCCGCTGCCTGAATCGCGGTAACGAACGACGGCTCCACCACGTCATAAGCCGCCTTCAGCTCCTCCTTCGTCACACGCAGCCCCGACGCTTCCAGCTTCATGCCGTCAAATTGCTCTGTGTAACGAAGCAACGCCGCATCGCCTTCCATTTTGATCGTCTGGACGATCGTCTTCACCGCTTCGTTCTGTTCCGGCGATCCGTATTCCACTTCCCGCCGCAAATCAAACTCCTCTGCCGATACCAGTTTCATCATCCGGCATCCCCCTGCTTTCCTCACTTATATCGTTTCTCGTCGCACCTTAAGCCTGCTTGACCTCATCCCGCCGAATCACCTTGCTCAGCGCATCGCATACGGCTTGGATCTCGGCGTTCTTCATCCGGTAGCTGACGCGGTTGGCGACCAAACGGCTGGTGATGTCAAAAATCTTCTCCATCTCGACCAACCCGTTCTCCTTAAGCGTCTGCCCGGTTTCAACCATATCGACGATCCGATCGGCCAAACCGATCAACGGCGCCAGCTCGATCGAGCCGTTCAGCTTGATCACTTCAACCTGTTGCCCATGCTCACGGAAAAATTGCGATGCCACGTTCGGATATTTCGTCGCGACTCGCTGCTGGATCCCCGGTTTCCAATCCGGCAGCGCGATGACCGACATGCGGCAGCGAGCAATGCCGAGATCGAGTAACTCGTAAACGTCCCGGTTCTCCTCCATTAATACGTCTTTGCCGACGATGCCGATATCGGCCACCCCATATTCCACATAAGTCGGCACGTCAACCGGCTTCGCCAGAATAAACTCCATGCCGATGTCCGGAAGTGGAATGACCAGCTTGCGGGTTTCGTCCACATCGTCCGGAATCTGAATGCCCGCCTCGCGGAACAAGGCGGATGCTTTCTTATAAATACGCCCCTTGGGCATGGCGACTTTGATGATCTGTTTCAATGGATTGCGACCTCCTTGCAGGCACTATCTTGCCTTGAGTCAAAAGCTAATAAACGTCAGGATATCGCCGTACGATGCTCCGAGCGGTCCTGCCTTTCGTGCGGATTCCGGCGCACTTAGCAAATCCTCCGGACCCTCGGCACGGCGCATCAGCACGCTGCGACCTTCTCCGCGCAGCCGTTCCGCTTCGGTGAACGCCCGCTTCCGGTTCGGCGCATCATACTGCAGCAAGACCGGTAACTCCGGTTCGCTTGCAAGGCCCCCCACTCCGTCCAGAATCCGGTTCGTCTTCAGCGAGAAGCCCGTCGCCGGCGCGGGGCGTCCGAACTGCTGCAGCAAATTGTCGTACCGTCCGCCGCTGCACACCGGGAAACCCAGCTCCGCCGCATATCCTTCAAACGTCATGCCTGTATAATAGGAAAAGTCCCCGATCATCGTGAGGTCGATCATCACATGTTCGGCTACACCAAAATCCTCCAGCGCCTCCCACACCTGGCAGAGATGGCGGATCGACGTTTGGGCGAGCGGATTTCCGCTCAGCTCCAACGCTTGGCCGCAGATTTCCTTCCCACCGCGCAAGCGGAGAATTCCCTCCAGCTCGTCACGTTGCTGCGGCGACAGGGATAATTCCGCCAGCGTCTCTCGGTAACCGACGTAATCGCGGTGCAGCAGCCCGTCTTTGAGCGCCTCTTGAATATCTTCACGGCCTGGAACCACATCTTCCAGCAGGCCGTTCAGGAAGCCGACATGCCCGACGGCGATCTTAAACGACTTTACGCCAGCGGCCTGCAGCGAAGCTACCGCCAAGGCAATCACCTCGGCGTCCGCATCCGGGGAATCATCTCCGACCAGTTCCACTCCGGTTTGAAAAAACTCCGCCTCCCGTCCCGCCTCTTCCTCAATCGCCCGGAACACGTTGGCGTGATATGACAAGCGGAGCGGCAGCGGTTCTTCTTTGAGCAAAGAAGAGACGACACGGGCGATCGGCGCCGTCATATCGGAACGGAGCACCATCGTGGTGCCCCGATTATTCAGCAATTTAAACAGTTTCTGATCCGACGTCGAGCTGGCTACGCCTACCGTATCGTAATATTCCATTGTTGGCGTCATGATCTGCCGGTAACCCCAACCGGCCATGCAATCCAGCACGCGCCGTTCGATGGCCCGCAGTTTATCCACGGCAAAAGGCAGATAGTCGCGGACACCCGCCGGTTTTTCAAAGCCTTTTGGTTTCGACAAGTGTTTCACCTCACCGTTCTTCTGTCATACATCAATTTTTTCTTTATTATATTAAAGTGCTACCATACTACCAAAGTAAAGAGTAGCCCAATTTTATCATATTTTCTTTTGGACCGTCAATCGCTTCTTCCTCTCTATGTCCTTCCCTAAAGTATTCCCCAAGCCGGTGCCGAAACCCTTGCTCCTTGCCGAAAAAACGCAACAAACCGGTCTGGTAACCCAGACCGGCAGAGGATGCTCAAAGTTACATATTTACGCCAACCGAGGAACTTTGGCCGCTTTCCCGCCGCCCGGACGGTTTATTTTTGCGCAAGGAAGCCGGCACATTCCCGAGAAACCACGCAGCGAACGGCAACCGCCGGAAGCAGAACTGCACGAACGCCCAGGATAAGAACAACGCTCCCAACGAGCCGACTACGATATAGAAGAGATAGCCGAACGCAGCGCCGGGCAGCCTTTGTTCGCTCCAGAAAAGCCGATAAACGAACAGGACAAACGGATGAAACAAATAGATGCCAAAGGAGAGCTCACCCAGTCGGGTTAGCGATCGGGTCCAGAAGTCTGAGCCTTTTCGCTGGATATAAAATGCCGCCTTCATTAATACCAATGCGGAAAATAAGGAGTGAACGTTCCATAATAACTCAAACCAAAGAGAGTTCGGCGAACTGAGGCCCTGACGGAACGAATACCAGAGCTGGACATGAACCAGGGCGATTGCCAGCCATCCCATCCATAAAGCAGCCGTCCATCCCTTTTGGAGCTTCGGCAGCGCTTTCCATTCCATCGTGAGCCAGATTTTGATTTTGCCAAAATAGATGGCCAATACTGCACCAAGCATGTAATAACCCATATAAGAAATCGCGAAGCTTGCTTTATTCGGTAAATGCAGCTCGTATTTGTTCAAGAACACGAATCCCCATTGCAGCGCGAGACCGCAGGGGAGAATCAGAGCGAGCAGCACGCGGTGATTGCGAAAGGATTGAAATAACCACAAGAAGAGCGGAAACAACAGATAAAACTGAATGCTGATAAACACGAAATAGAGATGGGTGTAGGCCGTGCCGGTCAGCAGCGCCGTCCCCAGCGACTTTAGCTCGTACATCTTGGAATTATTGATGAAATCATGGCGGTAGAACGCCACAAGCAGAAAATAACAGCAGGAGACCAATACATATGGCAAGAGGATATAAGTTAGGCGTTTCTTGTAGAACTTGCCCACCAACTTGCGACTGATCGGCTGATCGTAGTAATTGTAGAAGAGCACGAAACTGCTGAGGAAGATAAACGACGGGGTTCCGATTTTGAAAAAAATGTTCATCCAATTATAAAAGTAGTAGACCGGTGAATTCAACGCTTGTTCCGCCGCCGCGAACGAGGAAGCATGTACCTGGATCACGCTGATGATGGCTAATGCCCGAAAGATGTCCAGCTGCGGCAAACGCTCTTTGACCACCTTGCTCACTCAACCAACCCCTATTCATAATTAAGAAGAAGCCTTATTTATGTACTAGACGCCCGTTTTTGGCAAAAGTTTCTATCGTGTGCTCTTTTCACTATACCAGAAGTTGGTCCATCGTAAAACCGTTTGACCTTCTTCGCCGTCTTTAACTACAGGGAATGAAATTACCGGCCGGTAATCCCTATTCGCTGCATTTCATATGGGAAGGAAGGGGCCCGAATTGGAAGAGAGAGAATGGGCTGCCGCTGCCTGCAGCGGAGACGAACAAGCCTTTTATCAGTTGATATCCATCCATCGGCGAAAGCTCTACGGCATCGCCTACAGCTATCTGCGCAACGAAGCGGACGCCTTGGAGGCGATTCAGGAAACGGTGTGCAAGGCTTGGATCAAATGCCGGCGCCTAAAGGATCCTGAGGCCTTCATTCCTTGGCTGATCCGGATCTTGATCAACTGCTGCATCGATGAGCTCAAACGGCGGAAAAGAGTTCTTCCATACGTGGCGGAAACGGTGCAGGCAACTGGAGAAATGGTCAGCGTATTCAAAATGGATCTAGATTCGGCATTGGATCGGCTCAAGCCCAAATACCGTCATGTATTGACGCTGAAGTATTATCAAGACATGACCCTGGCGGAGATCGCCCGGGTGCTGAACTGTCCAGAGGGGACCGTCAAGACCTGGCAGCATCAGGGCCTGAAGCAGCTACGCCGCCATATGGATGTGGGAGGTGAATTGTATTATGGTTGATCGGGAGGAAGATCAGCGATTGGCTCGTTATTTTGACGGGGTTCGGTTGGCCGAGAAGCAGATCGGAAACGAGCAACTGGACGCGGCGATCCGGCGCGGCTTGGAACAGGGAAGAAGCCTACGCGGCAAATGGCAGCTACGCCGGGGTCTGGCCTGGACAGCCGGAGCAGCAGGGACGCTGGCCGTGTGCCTGTTGTTGCTGTTCGTTTGGCCAAGTGGGAGCCCGTTTGTTGGCTCATTCTTATTTTCCACAACAGCCAGTCCGAATAAAGTCATTCCAAGCTATGTCTCATCCTTGATGACCTCCGAGATGGAGAGAGCCGCCGAACACGGCTTATACCAGCCAATCAACAAGTCGACAGAGGTGGCTGGAACAAAGGTCACCGTCGACGGCGTACTGGCCGATGGGCGGACGGTGGTGGTATTTTATTCGATGGTCAATTCTGAGGATGTGAAAGCCGTTGATAACCTTTATGGCTATCTGATCGATAAGGATGGGGATATATTTATCAACCTTCCTAGACAAAGCGGTACATCATTTGTTGATTCTAAGGATGTTAAACATAGCTACTTTAAGATCACCTTTGATCAAGATGCGCCGACTCAAGCTGGCTTTGCTATAGATTCCAAAGCCATCAATGGGGATGTTCTTGCCAAAATCCGCTTCGGATGGAGCAGTCGTCCTTATGCCAATCTGAAGAAGACCCTTTCCGTGAATCAAACCGCAATCCTCTACGGCAAGCCATTGACAGTGGACCAAATCGTCCTGCGGCCGCTGAGCACGACGCTCCTGTTCAAGCCGCAGAAAATCGTGGATAAACCCATGACGGATTACCTTGAGGCCAAGCTGTATCTGGGCGAGCACGGGGAGGATCAATTTTGGCGATACACGAAATCTAGAGGCATCATTTACGATTACGGGAACGGGAAGACCTCGACGCCTTATCTCTCTGGGATTGATTTTGAAAGCCTTTATTACACGGATTGGAACGAAGTCACGCTCCAAATCGACGGTTTTGGAACCCCAGTTTCAAGGACACTGAATCTCGCGGTTGATACAGACAAGAATCAACTCATTGCTCCAAACCCGGCCGTAGAGATGATTGAAGTCGTTCCCGGTAAACAATCGATCGAGATACGCTTGTATATGCATCAAAGTGCTGAATCCAAGATAGCGATGCCATACCGCGTTGAGGATCATTTTACGGACGATAAAGGGAACACCTATCGAATTCTGAGCGAAAATGACTTTCCCTCGTATCGTCTTGATGACGACGTGGAGACGATCAGTTTCAAACTGGAGTCGCGTCAATATTCCCAACCGCTGAACTTCACGCTAACGGAAACCTTGGACTACAAACCCCAACAATTCAAGATCCCACTCAAATAATACGCAAAAAGCGGTCCCGATCGGCAAGTCGCCGGTTCGAGGCCGCTTTTTTTAATTCAGCTTAACTTCTAACGCTTGCCACAATGCTTATATCTGCCAAAATCACCGTTTTGCAATTCTAACGCTGACCACAATGCTTATTGTCTCTATTTTCTGCCGTAATCAGGTGTTTTCCTCGAAATAGCGTTGCTCAGCGTCGTTAGAATCTCAACAGCGCCGAATTGGTCACAATAGCGTTCCTAGTCAGCTAGCGTTAGCGCACCAGCATATGTGTCTCGCTCGTTAAGATACATCGAGCTCGAGTTACTCCTCCATGCAACCTGACTAGCCGAGTCTTACTGCCACTTCGAGCTCCCTAGGTCATGCGTGCATCAACTAGGGCTCTTCCGCTCCAGCACCCGCAGCGGATTACCGCCGACAAAGGTGCCCGGAGCCACGTCTTTATGTACCACTGATCCGGCCGCGACAACTGCGCCGTCCCCGATCGTGACGCCAGGGAGAATGGTGCTGTTCGCCCCAATCATTACCTCGTCGCCAATCCGTACCTCACCCAATCGGTATTCCTTGATCAGGTACTCATGGGCCAGGATCGTTGTGTTGTAACCGATCACCGAGTTACGCCCGACGGTTATCAACTCCGGAAAAAATACGTCAACCATCACCATCAGCCCAAACGCCGTATGCTCGCCGACCTTCATACCCAAAACCCGTCGATAAATCGCATTCTTAACGGAAAGAATCGGGCAGTACCGGGCAATTTGGATAAAAATAAAATTGCGGACGCCCTTCCACGGGCTTACCGTTCGGTATAGCTGCCAAAGCGCGTTAGGCCCTTCGACCGGATACCGTTTGACTTGTCTCACGACTTCACCGGCTCCCAACCTAAGATACCGTAAAGATCGGTCATATCCTGGAGGATGTAGTCAGGATCATACTTACGCAGCACCGCTTCGCCTTTCAAAGACCAAGCCACACCGGCAGCCTGCACGCCGGCCGCCTTCGCACATTGCAGATCTGCCGCACTGTCACCGACCATCAGCGTTCGCGCTGGATCGGCGTTCAACTCGCGCAGCGCCGTCAGAATCGGTTCGGGATGCGGCTTGGGATGCTTCACGTCCTCCACCGTTACGATTGCCTTCATATACGGTTTGAACCCGAACATGTCCAAGGCGAGCAGCGTCGTTTCCTTGATCTTTGTCGTGACGATGCCCATCGTGATCCCCCGTTCGTGCAGCCTTGAGATCACTTCCTTCACATGCGGAAAGTCACGGATCAGTTCATCATGACGTTCCCGATTGTATTTCCGGTAATCCGCCACCAGATCGGCGACGTCCTGCCTACCCGAGAAAGTCTGCAGTTGATGCTCCAGCGTCATCCCCATATGTGGGATCATTTCTTCCCGGGTATGCGGCTTCAAGCCGTTCTTCTCAATGACATGCTCAAATGTCGTAATAATCAGTTCGTTGGTATTAATGATCGTTCCGTCTAAATCAAATAACACGGTGTCTATCATGCAGTCGCTACTCCTTCTTCTCTTCCGGAACTTCCGGTTGTTCCTCCGTTGTCTTGGCCGGCTCCACCTTCACCGGTTCGGCATTTCCAACTGCTCCTGGCACCTCCACAGCGGCTACCTTCGTGGAAGTAATCGGATCGCTGTAGTACGGCAAATCACTTACCGTACGGCGTCGCACAATAATGAAAATAACAGCGGCAATCACAATCCCAATGGCGAGCAGTTGCGAAATACGGACGTTACCGTAAGACGGGGCCAGATAGCCCAACTCAAAGCCGAACCAGGTCATCGGCGACCACAGCCCGTTCACGAAAGAAGCGAGCCAAGCAGCCCCTTGGAAAGCCAGGCTGTCGGTCCGCAGCGCTTCAATGAAGAACCGTCCGATCGAATACCAGATGAAATACGACGCGAACAATTCACCAGACCGCAGAAACTTCTGTCTGCGCAAGATGAGAAGCAGCATCAATCCCACCAGGTTCCATAACGATTCATATAAAAACGTAGGGTGATGGAACGTCCCCTGCACATTCATTTGATTTACGATAAACGACGGCAAGTGCAGGCTATTTCGTAAAAATTCTTCGGTCGTCGGACCGCCATAAGCTTCCTGATTGACGAAGTTCCCCCAACGCCCAATCATTTGCCCGATAATGAGCCCCGGGGCGCAAATATCAGCAATTCGCCAGAAGTTATATCCACGGCGACGCACAAAGATCACCGCGCAAATAATTGCACCGATGAGTGCCCCATAAATCGCGATACCGCCGTTCCAGATCTTAAAGACATCCCAGAAGTTATTTTTGTAATCGTCCCACATAAATGCGACGTAATAAATCCGCGCGGCAATAATTGCCGACGGCACCCCCAGCAACAGCAAGTCCATAAAGAATTCCTGGGGAATGCGGAATCGCTTCCCTTCCCATACCGCTAACAGAAGGCCAACCAATGCAGCGCTTCCTAGAATCAGCCCATACCAGTGTACTTTCAAGCCCCCGATGGAAAATGCGATCGGGTCCAAAAACAAAGTGCCCATCGTTCACGCTCCTAATCCAAATCGTCGATATCTTCCGCAATCGTTTCGGTCAGTTTTGTCGTAAACTGCAGCGCGGCGTTATACCCCATCCGCTTCAAACGGAAGTTCATCGCAGCCACCTCGATGATAACAGCCAAGTTCCGCCCCGGGCGTACAGGAATCGTGGCCAACGGCACATCGGTATCGATGATTCGCGTCGTCTCCTCATCCAGCCCCAACCGATCATATTGCTTCTCCTGCTGCCAAGCTTCCAATCTGACCACCAGCGTAATCCGCTTATTGTTACGGATCGCCCCGGCGCCAAACAACGTCATGACATTGATAATCCCGACACCGCGGATTTCCAACAGGTGACGGATCAGTTCGGGTGCCGAACCATGCAATTGATTGTCCGAGGTTTGCCGGATTTCTACGGCATCGTCCGCAATCAGACGGTGACCGCGCTTCACCAGCTCAAGTGCGGTTTCGCTCTTCCCGATACCGCTGCTGCCCGTAATCAGCATCCCTACGCCATAAACATCGACGAGAACCCCGTGAATGGTCGCCGTTGGCGCCAGCTTCCGTTCTAGAAAACTCGTGATCCGGCTCGAGAGTATGGTTGTGGCCATGCTGCTGCGAAGAACCGGGATTTGCTTCTCCGAACTGATTTCAATTAATTCTTCCGGCACATTCCAAGACCGAGTGACGATAATGCAGGGAGTTTCCTCACTGCTGCATAAACGCTCCATACGATCTCTGCGCTCTTTCTCCGGAAGCATCTCAAAGAAAGCCAACTCCGTTTTCCCCAAGATCTGAACGCGCTCCGGCGGATGGTATTCAAAATAGCCGGCCATTTCCAGACCCGGACGATACAGATCATCCACCGTGATCGCACGCTTTAAGCCCTGCTCTCCGGAAACCACCTCGAGCCCGAACTGGTTAACCAATTCGGATACTTTCACTTTTTTAGCCATGGTGCTCTTCCTTTCCCCTGCCGGCATCCCCAACGGGTTCCTCGTCTCAACAAGCTCCGGCTCCAATATAAGCTGCCATTACGGCATTCATTCATCTTGTTACAGGATCACTCAATGTATTCATCGTAAAGGAAATTGTCACGTAAATCAATCATTGCCCCGGGAGCAGCCCCGGGTTCCATGTTTCGGAGCTGTCAATCCTCCCGCTTAACAAAAAAACCGCCCCGAAGGGCGGTTTCTTCAACGCTTAACGGTTTAGCCGAAGAATACGTTGCGTTCTGTTTCTTTGTCGAAGATATGAATTTTGTTCATATCGATCGCCAGTTTAACATTGTCACCTTCACGCGTGTTGGAGCGGCCGTCTACGCGAGCGATCAGGCCGTCGCCGCCAGCACCGTTCAGGTACAATTGCATTTCGTGACCCAGGTTTTCCGTCAGGTACACGTTAGCGGTGAATGCAGTTTGCGGCGAAGCTTCCAGGAATACTGGCTCTTCATGGATGTCCTCAGGACGAATACCCATGATGACTTCTTTGCCGATGTAGCCTTTTTCTTTCAGAACGGTTGCTTTACCTTGAGGCACAACAACGTCCATGTTGTTCGCTTTGAAACGAACTGTACCGGCTTCTTCTGCCAGAGTACCGTTTACGAAGTTCATCGTAGGGGAACCGATAAATCCAGCAACGAAGATGTTGCCCGGTTGGTTGTACAGCTCTTCTGGAGAAGCAGCTTGTTGGATGATACCGTCGTGCATAACCACGATGCGGTCACCCATCGTCATAGCTTCGATTTGGTCATGGGTTACGTAGATGCAAGTGGTTTCCAAACGTTTAACCAGTTTCGTGATTTCCGCGCGCATTTGACCGCGCAGTTTAGCATCCAAGTTGGAAAGCGGTTCGTCCATCAGGAACACTTGAGGATCGCGGACAATTGCGCGGCCCAAGGCAACCCGTTGACGTTGACCACCGGAAAGAGCTTTAGGTTTGCGATCCAGCAAATGCTCGATGTCGAGGATCTTTGCAGCTTCGCGAACGCGTTGGTCGATTTCGTCTTTCTTCACTTTACGCAATTTCAAACCAAACGCCATGTTTTGATAAACGTTCATGTGCGGATACAACGCGTAGGATTGGAATACCATCGCGATGTCGCGGTCTTTCGGAGCAACGTCGTTCACGACGCGGTCGCCGATGTACAATTTACCTTCAGTAATTTCTTCCAAACCAGCGATCATCCGAAGAGTTGTGGATTTACCGCAACCAGATGGACCTACCAGTACGAGGAATTCTTTATCCGCAATATCAAGGTTGATGTCTTCTACGGTTGCTTTTGCAGCACCCGGGTATTTTTTGAAAATGTGTTCTAAGCGTACGCCTGCCATGTGTTTGGCCTCCCATAAGTAAATTTGTTGGTAAGGGTTCTATGACCTTTATGAAATCGGATACATTTTATATTTATATATTAGTCGATAGGAGTTCACACATCCATCCACAAACTGCACAAAAAACTCATGGCCTTTTCGTCACTTTATACAATAAGAGCTCCAGCTTGACCAAAACAGCGTCGTTAAACGTCCGCACATCCAGTCCGGTCTCCTGTTTGAATTTATCAATCCGATATAATAAGGTATTCCGGTGAATATAAAGCCGTTTGGCGGTTTCGCTAACATTACAGTCCAACGCAAAAAACGTCTCCAGCGTCGTCAACGTCTCCTCGTCTTGCAACAGGCCGGCACGGTCCCCAAGCTCCAGGGTGAACTGACGGCGTTGCTCCTCCGGGATACTGTATACGAGCCTCTCCAACTTCAGCTCCCAAGGCAAGTGGATTTGATCGGTAATATTAAACACTCGACCGAGGGCCAGTGTCTGACGCAAGAACAACGTGGCGGATGCCAACTCTGTCTCCCCGATTAATGTGCCCCCTACCGTCAGATGAAATCCCCCGACCCATTCGTTGGTTACGAGCTCGTATAGCCCTTGGCAAAGCGCGCCCAGCAGGTCTCGTTCTGTCTCCGCCGCTTCTTCGCTCTCTTCCCGCAAGCTCATAAACAGCTCTTCGGCCAGCAGGATCAGCCAATCCTCTTTCAGCGGGATTAAGATCACTTCACCGCCGAAATAACTCTTCAAGAGCTTGTTCAGTTTCGAAAAAGAAAGGGCCTGACCTTGCCCCGAACTCTCCCAATTCAGCAAAAAGGGCAGCATTCGTCCCTTCAGCTTCGGCTTCATGGAATAATGCTCGGGAAGCGGCTGGTTCAGTTCTCCCAGCTCTATACGCTCCTGCAACCATTCCCCTAGTTGGATGCTGCGTGTCTCATCGTCTCGCTTCGGGCTTGGTATCATATGAGACGATTCTCGAGCCGCGGACAAAAGCAATTGAATGAGTTGCGCCTCCGCCTCGGTTACCTGGGAAAGCTCCGTCTCAAGCACGCGAACGTTTCCTTGCTGACGTTCCACGAGCCATACCCACCGATGCTCGATACGAAAAGGACCGGAACTCCGGCCATCTGAATTCGGAATGGCGTCGTTCCAGGCCTGTAATTGCCACACGCTCTCCGATAATGACGTACCGATAACGCTCTCCACTTGCTGTATCAGCCATTTGATTTCCATAGCGTTGCCTTTCTCTCCATGCATTTTAGTGTTGATTAAATTCATTTTATCATACCCGCTGGTGTAAACGTAAATCCCGCTTTAGCGCAAAAAAGCCGTCAACCCTAAGGTCAACGGCTTTGGATATGAGCCATGAAGGACTCGAACCTTCGACACCCTGATTAAAAGTCAGGTGCTCTACCAACTGAGCTAATGGCTCATAAAAACTGGTGGAGGCTGATGGATTCGAACCACCGAACTCGTCAGAGAACAGATTTACAGTCTGCTGCGTTTGGCCACTTCGCTAAGCCTCCATATGAATTATGCTACCCGAATTACCCGAAAATAATGTAGGAGCATAAAAGTGGCTCGGGACGGAATCGAACCGCCGACACGAGGATTTTCAGTCCTCTGCTCTACCGACTGAGCTACCGAGCCATAGGTTTTACAGAAAATTTCCAAAAAAATAAAGCGGTGAAGTTGGTCACTTTCCCACTTTACGGTGGAAATATTTAAATAAATGGCGGAGCCGACGGGATTCGAACCCGCGGTCTCCTGCGTGACAGGCAGGCATGTTAGGCCTCTACACCACGGCTCCGCGTGAAGTAAATGGTGCCGGCGAGAGGACTTGAACCCCCAACCTACTGATTACAAGTCAGTTGCTCTACCAGTTGAGCTACACCGGCACGGTGTAAAAATGATTTGTTTGCAAGGTGTCGATGATGGTGGAGGCTGAGGGGATCGAACCCCCGACCCTCTGCTTGTAAGGCAGATGCTCTCCCAGCTGAGCTAAGCCTCCGAGATGTTATGGTAGCGGCGGAGGGGATCGAACCCCCGACCTCACGGGTATGAACCGTACGCTCTAGCCAGCTGAGCTACGCCGCCACAATATAAGCTTGTACAAATGGCGGAGAGAGAGGGATTCGAACCCTCGCACCGCTTACGCAGTCTAACCCCTTAGCAGAGGGTCCCCTTATAGCCACTTGGGTATCTCTCCAAGCCATAAATTCAAGGTTTAATCCTTGAAAACTGGATACGAAACGTACTTGCGTGTTAGATC